>NZ_JBNFNZ010000019.1:0-15152 GCF_057364525.1 Aeromicrobium sp. PFPM2_SD2 | reverse complement strand
CTCGGCGGGCAGGCCCACCGGGGCGACCTGCTGGCGGCGCTGCCCGCGTCGGTGCACGGCCAGGTGGACGTGCTGGCCGTCAACGCGCCCTACGTGCCCACCGAAGCGGTCGCCCTCATGCCGCCCGAGGCCCGCGAGCACGAGCCGTTGGTCGCCCTGGACGGCGGCACCGACGGCCTGGAGGTGCACCGGCGGGTCGCCGCGGAGGGTCCGGCCTGGCTCTCCCCCACCGGTTTCGTGCTCGTCGAGACGAGCGTCGCGCAGGCGGAGGGCACCGCCGCCTGCTCGCCGCGGCCGGCTCGAGCCGAGGTCGTGCGCGACGACGAGCGCGACGCCACCGTGGTGGTCGCCTCCCGCCCCGGGCGGTGAGTGGTCCACCACCGTGACCCGTCCGGTGGTGGACGGCTCACCGCCCCGACGGGGGCGTGGTGGATGGCTCACCGCTCGACGGTGGCGATTTCCTTTCGGGCGGCGGCGTAGGCGGCGTGGACGGCGACGGCGCGCTCGAGCTCGTCGGAGACGGACGAGAAGAACTGCTCGCGGTACGTCGCGTCCGTCACCGCGTAGACCGTGAAGTACAGCCCGGCGAACGCGGCCAGGAAGACCGCCACCTGGAACAGCTCGTTGCTCACCGGAACCCGCGAGCCGAGCGACGGCAGGTCGGTGACGGCCGCACCGGTCCAGGCCTCGACGGTGCCGTCCGGGATGGCCAGCAGCCCGAACGCGACGAAGAACGCGAGCAGCAGCAGGGCCAGCAGCAGCACCTGCACCGCCTGGTTGAACAGCAGCACCATGACCAGGTTGACCCGCGCGAACCGCGGCAGCGGCACCGACGGAGTCGCGGACGACGCGAGCGCCTCGGCCGGGGTGCCGGCGCAGCGTCCGACGACCTGCTCCCCCGACGCCTCGTGCTCGACCTGCCGGACCTCCTCGGGGAGCCGCACCAGCAGGAACAGCACCGCGACCACGGCGAACCCGACGACGGCGAGCCACAGCCGCCCGCGCGGCATCAGCGCGGCGACCTGCCAGACCTCGGCGTTGACGAACAGGAACGTCACGGCGAGCAGCAGCAGTGGCAACGCACGGGTCAGCAGCGGCACCATGAGCCCGAGCGAGCCGAACGTCCGCCGCACCGCCCAGCGCACCATCGTGGTCATGCGCAGCAGCCCGCCGGCGTAGCCGCCGACGAGCACGAGGAAGAGCAGGACGCCGCCGGTCGTGCCCCACTGCGTGCCGGCGTAGTGGCCGAGCGTCCAGCCGGCCGCCGCCGACACGGCGAGCACGAGCAGGAGCGAGGCGACGATGCGCCGGCTCGACAGCCAGGCCTCGACGCGGTCGGCATGACCGCCGACGAAGTACGGCAGTCCCTGCTCCTCGAACCACCGCTCGACCGCCCGGACGTCGGCCGCCGTCGCCATCAGCCGACGGGCGTGCGCGCCGGGACGCCGAGGTTCACCGGCAGCGCGTCCACGCCGTACACGAACGACATCTGGCGGAAGCCGAGCTCGGACTCCGGCACGGCGAGGCCCAGCTCGGGGAAGCGGCGCAGCAGCTTCGGGAACAGGATGCGCAGCTCCATGCGGGCCAGCTCGGCCCCGATGCACCGGTGCAGGCCGTGGCCGAACGCCAGGTGGCCGGTGGTCGGGACGCGGAACGGGTCGAACGCGTCCGGCTCGGGGCCGGCCGACGCCGGGTCGCGGTTGGCGCCGCTCAGCGAGGCGATGACGACGTCGCCGGCCTTGATCCGCTGCCCGAACAGGTCCATGTCCTGCTTGGCGAAGCGCGGGAAGGCGACCTGGACGACGGACAGGTAGCGCAGCAGCTCCTCGACGACGCGGTCGACGTCCTCGCGGCTGCCGTCGCGCACGAGCTCGGCGTACGCCGGGTCGCGCAGCAGCACCAGCGTGCCGAGGCTGATCATGCCCGCGGTGGTCTCGAAGCCGCCCGTGAAGATGCCGTCGGCCAGTCCGGCCAGGTCGGCGTCGGAGATGGCGTCGCCCTCGCGCTCGATGATCTGGCCGATCAGGCCCGGGCCGGGCTCGAGGCGCTGCTTGGCCACGGCCTCGAACAGGAACTCGCGCTGGGCCGAGACGGCTCCGAACGCCGCGGCGGCGCCGCCGGTCGCGTCGAACCGGGTCGTGGCCAGCTTCATGAAGACGTCGCGGTCCTCGTAGTCCAGGCCGAGCAGGTCGCAGACCGTCTGGAACGGCACGGGGAAGGCCACCTGCGACGCCAGGTCGGCGCCGGGACCGGCGCCCTCCAGCGCGTCCAGGGCGTCGTCGACGATGCGCTCGATCATCGGCTCCAGGCGGGCCAGGCGGCGCATCGTGAACTCGGGGGTGACCAGCTTGCGCAACCGCGTGTGCAGCGGCGGGTCGGTGAACCCCAGGCCACCGATGTCGTCCTTGGTGGCCGGGCCGTCGCCGAGCAGCAGGTGGCGGATGTCGTTGCTGTAGCTCGTGGTGTCGGTGAGCACCGCGCGGGCCTGCTCGTGGCCGGTGACCAGGTACAGCGTGAAGTCGAAGGGCATCTCCAGCACCTTCAGCGGGCCCTCGTCGCGCCACTGGGCGATCTGCGGCTTGGGGTCGGTGCCGTCGCGCTCGAGCGGGATGCGGGTCTGCTCGGGGATCACCGTGATGCGCGAGAGGTCGATCCCCTTGCGCTGGATCCGCCGCACGACCAGCCGTGCGGCGAGCCGCTTGATCCAGGACGTCTCGGTGCTCACGGGCTGAAACTACTACGCGCTGTTGCGCCACAGGGGGAAGCGCACGACTCTGGACGCACCTTTCAGGCCGACGAGCGGAGGCGGTCCCCATGACGGTCCACGACGAGGCGCGGCCGGACGGCCGCCAGGACGAGCTGCGGCGGGTGATGGGGCCGGGCCTCCTGCTCCTGTTCATCGTCGGCGACATCCTCGGCACCGGCGTCTACGCCCTCACCGGCCAGGTGGCCGCCGAGGTCGGCGGCGCCGCCTGGCTGCCGTTCCTGGTCGCCTTCGCGGTTGCCCTGCTCACGGCGTTCTCCTACCTGGAGCTGGTGACCAAGTACCCGCAGGCCGCCGGGGCCGCGCTGTACGTGCACAAGGCGTTCGGCATCCACCTGGTGACGTTCATGATCGCCTTCGCGGTCATGTCGTCCGGCATCACGTCGGCCTCCACCGCGGCCCGCGCGTTCGCCTCCAACCTGGCCACCGGCGTCGGCTGGGAGGCCGGTGACGGCGGCATCTCGCTCGTCGCGCTCGGGTTCATGGCGCTGGTCGCGGCGGTCAACCTGCGCGGCGTCAGCGAGAGCGTGAAGGCGAACGTCGTGCTCACCCTGGTCGAGCTGTCCGGCCTCGCGCTGGTCATCGTCGTCGGCCTGTGGGTGATCGCCGGCGGCGACGCCGACTGGGGCCGCGTGGTGGCCTTCGACACCCCCGAGGACAAGAACGTCTTCCTGGCCGTGACGACCGCGACGTCGCTGGCCTTCTTCGCGATGGTCGGCTTCGAGGACTCGGTCAACATGGCCGAGGAGTGCAAGGAGCCGCACCGCATCTTCCCGCGGATGATGCTCACCGGCCTGGGCCTGGCCGGCCTCATCTACGTGCTCGTGGCCATCTGTGCGGTCGCGATCGTGCCGGTCGGCGAGCTGGCCGACACCGACACCCCGCTCGTGCTGGTCGTCGAGCGCGGAGCGCCGGACTTCCCGGTCGACGACGTGCTGCCGTTCATCTCGATGTTCGCCGTCGCCAACTCCGCGCTCATCAACATGATGATGGCGAGCCGGCTGCTCTACGGCATGGCGCGCCAGGACGTGCTGCCGCGCGGCCTGGCCCGGGTCAGCCGCCGCCGCACCCCGTACGCGGCGATCCTGTTCACCACGGCGCTGTCGTTCGCGCTCATCGCCTACGTCTCGTACGCCAGCGAGGACGCCGTCGCGGTGCTGGGCGGCACCACGTCGTTGCTCCTGCTGGCCGTGTTCGCCGTGGTCAACGTCGCCGTGCTCGTGCTGCGCCGCGACCGCGTGGACCGCGACCACTTCCGGACGCGGACGCCGGTCGCGCTGCTCGGCGCGGTCAGCTGCCTGTACCTGGTGACGCCGCTGTCGGGCCGCGACGGGCAGCAGTACGAGGTCGCCGGCCTCCTGCTGCTCGTGGGCCTCGTCCTGTCGGTGCCGGTGTACCTGCACCGCAAGCGCCAGGGCGAGCGCATGGAGCTGCGCGACCCCGAGGACATCCCGCCGCACGAGATCGGCTGAGGACGCCCGTCGGCCCCGGTCCCTGCGTGGGACCGGGCGACGGGCGTGCGGGTCAGGACTGCGCGCGGTCCTGCTTGCGCGTCTTCATGAGGCTCAGCACCGCCGTGACCACGAGGGTCACGATGATGACGCCGAGGCTCAGCAGCGTCGGGATCTCCGGCACCTTCACGTGCTCGCCGCCGTTGATGAACGGCAGCTCGTTCTCGTGCAGCGCGTGCAGGACGAGCTTCACGCCGATGAACGCGAGGATGAACGCCAGGCCGTACGACAGGTAGACCAGGCGGTTCACCAGGTCGCCGAGCAGGAAGTACAGCTGGCGCAGACCCATGAGGGCGAACACGTTGGCCGTGAAGACCAGGTACGGCTCCTGGGTGAGGCCGTAGATGGCCGGGATCGAGTCGAGCGCGAACAGCAGGTCGGTCGTGCCCAGGGAGATGATCACCAGCAGCATCGGCGTGTACAGGCGCTTGCCGTTCTCGCGGACGCTGAGCTTGAGGCCCTCCCAGCGGTCGGTCATCGGCAGCCGCTTGCGGGCGAGCCTGACGATCGCGTTGTCGCCGTCGGTCTCGTCGTCGTGGTTGCCGATCAGCTTGTAGGCGGTGAACACCAGGAACGCGCCGAAGATGTAGAACACCCACGAGAAGTTGTTGATGGCGGCGGCGCCGAGCGCGATGAAGATGCCGCGGAAGATCAGGGCCAGGATGATGCCCACCATCAGCGCTTCCTGCTGGTACTTCCGCGGCACCGAGAAGCTGGCCATGATGATGATGAAGATGAACAGGTTGTCGACCGACAGGCTGTACTCGGTCAACCAGCCGGCGAAGAACTGCACGCCGTAGTCGTGCCCGTGGTAGGTCCACGTCCAGATGCCGAAGGCGATCGCCAGCCCCACGTACACCGACAGCGCCGTGGCGCACTCCTTGAGCGTCGGCTCGTGCGGGTTGCGCGCGATCACCACGACGTCGAACAACAGCACAGCGACGGTCACCGCGATGGTGATCGTCCATTCCAGAGTGGAAACGTCCACTGATCCTCCGGTCGTCTACAGGCGTCCGGAGGTCTCTTCCGCCACCGCGCACGGCGACCCGCAGCACCGGGGAGCACTGGACGGCTCCCGTGATGACGACACTGCGGCGAAGGAATACTCCCCTCCGCAGGACATTCTGTCAGGCGCGCCCACGTCGCACGCGACGGGACGCGCCCGGCTGCGTCACACCCCGGCGTCGATCATGCCGCGGAGCTCCTTCTTGAGCTCGTGGATCTCGTCGCGCAGCCGAGCAGCCACCTCGAACTGCAGGTCGGCGGCGGCGGCGTGCATCTGGTCACTGAGCGACTCGATGAGCTGGGCCAGCTCGCCGGCCGCCGGTCGCCAGCGACTTCGTGTGCTGGCCGAGCGGCACCGGAGCGCCCTTGCGCCGCTTGTCGCCGGTGGCGGCGAGCAGCGCCGAGGTGTCGGCGTCCTCGCGGGCGAGCATGTCGGTGATGTCGCCGATCTTCTTGCGCAGCGGCTGCGGGTCGACGCCGTGCTCGCGGTTGTACGCCTGCTGCTTCTCGCGGCGACGGTTGGTCTCCTCGATCGCGTCGGCCATCGACGGGGTGATCGTGTCGGCGTACATGATGACCTGGCCCGACACGTTGCGCGCCGCGCGGCCGATCGTCTGGATGAGCGACCGGTTCGAGCGCAGGAAGCCCTCCTTGTCGGCGTCCAGGATCGCCACCAGGCTCACCTCGGGCAGGTCGAGGCCCTCGCGCAGCAGGTTGATGCCGACCAGGACGTCGTACTCGCCCATGCGCAGCTCGCGCAGCAGCTCGACCCGGCGGAGCGTGTCGACCTCGCTGTGCAGGTAGCGGGTGCGCAGGCCGGCCTCGAGCAGGTAGTCGGTGAGGTCCTCGGACATCTTCTTGGTCAGCGTCGTGACCAGGACCCGCTCGTCCTTCTCCACGCGCATCCGGATCTCGCTGATCAGGTCGTCGATCTGGCCCTTCGTGGGCTTGACCACGACCTCCGGGTCGACCAGGCCGGTCGGGCGGATGATCTGCTCGACGACGTCGCCGCCGGACTTCTCCATCTCGTAGTTGCCCGGGGTGGCCGAGAGGTAGACGGTCTGGCCGATGCGCTCGAGGAACTCGCCCCACTTGAGCGGGCGGTTGTCCATCGCGCTGGGCAGGCGGAAGCCGTGCTCGACGAGGGTGCGCTTGCGGGACATGTCGCCCTCGTACATGGCGCCGATCTGCGGGATCGTCACGTGCGACTCATCGACGACCAGGACGAAGTCCTCGGGGAAGTAGTCGAGCAGGCAGTTGGGGGCCGAGCCGGGCGCCCGGCCGTCCATGTGCCGCGAGTAGTTCTCGATGCCCGAGCAGGTGCCGATCTGCTGCATCATCTCCAGGTCGTAGGTGGTGCGCATGCGCAGCCGCTGGGCCTCCAGCAGCTTGCCGTCGCGCTCGAGCTCGGCGAGCCGGTCGGCCAGCTCCAGCTCGATGCCCTTCATCGCGCGCTCCATGATGTCGCTGCCCACGGCGTAGTGCGTGGCGGCGCCGACGTAGAGCTCCTGGTCGTCGCTGAGCACCTCGCCGGTGAGCGGGTGCAGCGTCATGAGCCGCTCGATCTCGTCGCCGAAGAACTCGATGCGGACGGCCATCTCCTGGTACACCGGGAAGATCTCGACCGTGTCGCCGCGCACGCGGAACGTGCCGCGCGTGGCGGTGACGTCGTTGCGGACGTACTGCGCCTCGACCAGCGTGCGCAGCAGCTCCTCGCGCGGGTACTCCTCGCCGACCTTGAAGCCGAGCATGCGGTTCGTGTACTCCTCGGCCGAGCCGAGGCCGTAGATGCACGAGACGGTCGCCACGACGATGACGTCGCGGCGGGTCAGCAGCGACCAGGTGGCCGAGTGGCGCAGCCGCTCGACCTCCTCGTTGATCGAGGAGTCCTTCTCGATGTAGGTGTCGGTCTGCGGGACGTACGCCTCGGGCTGGTAGTAGTCGTAGTACGAGACGAAGTACTCGACCGCGTTGTCGGGGAACAGCTCGCGCAGCTCGTTGGCGAACTGCGCCGCCAGCGTCTTGTTCGGCTGCAGGACGAGCACGGGCCGCTGCAGCCGCTCGGTCATCCACGCGACGGTGGCGGTCTTGCCGGTGCCGGTGGCACCCATGAGGACGACGTCCTGCTGGCCGCTCTTGATCCGCTCCTCCAGCGCGGCGATGGCCGCGGGCTGGTCACCGCCGGGCTGGAAGTCGGAGACGACCTTGAAGGGAGCGACCTGGCGCTTGAGCTGGGAACGAGGCCTCATGCCTGTGAGCCTACGGTCCCCCTCCGACAGCCACCCGTCGTCGGGCCCGCGACCGCCGCCCTCAGGCCTCCAGGATGGCCACGACGCCCTGGCCGCCGGCCGCGCAGATGGAGATCAGGCCGCGGCCCGAGCCCTTCTCGTGCAGCAGCTTGGCCAGGTTGGCGACGATGCGTCCGCCGGTCGCGGCGAACGGGTGACCCGCGGCCAGCGACGAGCCCTTCACGTTGAGCTTCGTGCGGTCGATCGAGCCCAGCGGCGCGTCCAGGCCGAGGCGCTCCTTGCAGAAGATCGGGTCCTCCCACGCCTTGAGCGTCGTCAGCACCTGGGAGGCGAAGGCCTCGTGGATCTCGTAGAAGTCGAAGTCCTGCAGGGTCAGGCCCTGGCGCTCGAGCATCCGCGGGACGGCGTAGGCCGGCGCCATGAGCAGGCCCTCCTGGCCGCCGACGTAGTCGACCGCGGCCGTCTCGTAGTCGACCAGGTAGGCCAGCGGGGTCCAGCCCTGGCGCTCGGCCTCCTCGTCGCTGGCCAGCAGCACCACGGACGCGCCGTCGGTGAGCGGCGTGGAGTTGGCCGCCGTCATTGTCGCCGCCTCGCCCTTGCCGAAGACCGGCTTGAGCTTCGCGAGCTTCTCGACCGAGGAGTCCGGGCGCAGGTTGTTGTCGCGCTCCAGACCCAGGAACGGCGTGACCAGGTCATCCTGCCAGCCCTCCTCGTAGGAGCGGGCGAGGTGGTGGTGCGACGCCACGGCGAGCTCGTCCTGCTCCTCGCGGCCGATCTGCCACTCGACGGTGGTGAGCGCCTGGCTCTCCCCCATCGACAGGCCGGTGCGGGGCTCGGAGTTCTGCGGGATGGACGGCGCGAGGTCCTGCGGGCGGATCTTCACCAGGGCCGCGAGCCGGCCCTTGAGGTCCTTGGCCCGGTTGGCGGCCAGCAGGTGCTTGCGCAGCCGCTCCCCCACGGCCAGGGGCGCGTCCGACGTCGTGTCGGTGCCGCCGGCGATGCCGGACTCGATCTTGCCCAGCGCGATCTTGTCGGCGACGTCGATGATCGCGCGGATGCCGGTGTCGCAGGCCTGCTGGACGTCGTGCGCCGGCGTCTGCGCCGACAGCACCGAGCCGAGCACCGACTCGCGGGCCAGGTTGAAGTCGCGCGAGTGCTTGAGCACCGCACCGGCCACCACCTGGCCGACGCGCTGGCCCTCCAGGCCGTAGCGGCGGGCGAGGCCGTCGATCGCCGCGGTGAGCATGTCCTGGTTGGACGCCTCGGTGTAGGCGGTGTTCGAACGGGCGAACGGGATGCGGTTGCCGCCGACGACGGCGACGCGGCGCACCGAGGGCGCCAGCGCGGGCGCGGTGGAGGACTGCGGGGCGTTCTGGGCGGCCATCTCATCTCCTGGTCGAGGCTCGGGTCGTGCGGTCCGGCCGGCGGCGGCACACTCGCGTGTGGACGGCACCGTGGCACGAGGCTATCGTTGCCGACCAGATCCAGATACCGATGGTATGCGAGATGAGGGAACCCGTCGAATGAGCGACCGTTACCAGGCCCTGGCCCACTCCCCGATCGGCAAGCTGCTGGTCAAGAACCTCGGCCTGCCGAACCCGCCGTACCTCGATCGCTGGAGCCCCGGCGACCCGACGGTGAAGGGCACCGTGCTGGCCGGCGCCGCGCCCGGCAGCGTCCTGGGCGACCGGGTGGGCGGCGTGCTGACCGCCCTGGGCGTCACCGCCACCGGCTCGTTCGTCGAGGGCGAGCGCTACAAGGCGCTGGTGTTCGACGCGACCGGCATCGAGACGCCCGACGGCCTGGTCGAGCTGCAGCGCTTCTTCACCCCGGTCCTGCGCAGCCTCGAGGGCAGTGCGCACGTGGTCGTCCTGGGCCGGCTGCCCGAGCACGCCGCCACGACCGGCGCCGCGATCGCCCAGCGGGGCCTGGAGGGTTTCACGCGCTCCCTGGGCAAGGAGATCGGCAACGGCGGCACGGTCAACCTCGTCCTGGTGGGCGACGGCACCGAGGACGCGCTCGGCTCGACCCTCGGCTTCCTGCTCTCGCCGCGCTCGGCCTTCGTCTCCGGCCAGGTCGTCCGGCTCGGCACCACGTCCCTCACCTCGCCCGACGACGTCGCCGACCCCAAGCGTCCGCTCGCGGGCAAGGTCGCGCTGGTCACCGGCGCGTCCCGCGGCCTCGGCGCCGCGATGGCCCGCACGCTGCACCGCGACGGCGCCACCGTCGTCGGCCTGGACGTCCCGGCCATGGCCGACGACCTCAAGCGCCTCGCCGACGAGATTGAGGGCGGCTGGCTCACCCTCGACATCACCGTGCCCGACGCCCCGCAGCGCATCGCGGCCCACCTGGCCGAGCACCACGGCGGCGTCGACGTCGTCGTGCACAACGCCGGCATCACGCGCGACAAGCGGCTGCGGAACATGAAGCCGGAGAACTTCTCCCTCGTGGTCGACATCAGCGTGGGCGCACCGCTGCGCATCACCGAGGAGCTCGTCGCGCAGGGCCTGATCCGTCCCGGCGGACGGGTGCTCGGGGTGTCCTCCATCGCCGGCATCGCCGGCAACTCCGGGCAGACCAACTACGGCGCGGCGAAGGCCGGCGTCATCGGGCTGGTCCAGGACCTGGCGCCGCGGCTCGCCGCGCAGGGCGTCACCGTCAACGCCGTCGCCCCGGGCTTCATCGAGACCGACATGGTCAAGACGATGCCGCTGGGCATCCGCGAGGCCGGACGCCGGCTGAGCTCGATGTCGCAGGGCGGTCAGCCGATCGACGTGGCCGAGACCGTCGCCTGGATCGCCCACCCCGGCTCCTCGGCCGTCTCGGGCAACGTCGTGCGCGTGTGCGGCCAGAGCCTGCTGGGCGCCTGAGCATGGCCCGCCGCCTGTACGAGAAGGCGCCCGCCGTCCTGCCGCTGTACGGCAAGGCGCTGCTGCCCGCGCTGCCCGGCATCGGCGCGCTCCCGGGCGTCCGTCACGCGTCCGACGCGGTGCCGGACCTGGTGCTGGAGCGCAAGAACGTCTCGGCCGACCCGGCGCACCTGCGCGCGTACCGAGAGGTCTGCGGGTTCGGCCTGCGCGACACCCTGCCGGTCACCTACCCGCACCTGCACGCGTTCGCGCTGCACATGGCGCTCATGACCGACACGCGCTTCCCGTTCCCGCCCATGGGCCTGGTGCACCTGCGCAACACGATCGTCCAGCACCGGCCGGTCGGCGTCACCGAGCCGCTGTCGGTGGCCGTGCACGCGGCCGACCTGCGGCCCCACCCGAAGGGTCGGCTCGTCGACGTCGTCTCGGTCGCCCGCACGCGCGGCGAGACCGTGTGGGAGGAGACGACCACGCTGTTCGCCCGCGGGAGCGGTCGCGGTCCCGAGGAGGCGGCTCCGCTGGAGGGCGTCGAGCCGCCGCCCGGCGCCGTGCGGTGGCGCCTGCCCGGCGACCTCGGACGTCGCTACGCCGCGGTCTCCGGCGACCGGAACCCCATCCACCTGTACCCGCTGACCGCCAAGGCGTTCGGGTTCCCGCGCAACATCGCGCACGGCATGTGGACCAAGGCCCGCTGCCTGGCCGCCCTCGAGAACCGGCTGCCCGACGCGTTCCGGGTCGACGTCGAGTTCCGCAAGCCCGTGCTGCTGCCCACCACCGTCGTCCTGGGGTCGCGGACGTCCGACGACCGGACGATCGACTTCGGCGTCCGCGGGGAGCGCAAGCCGGTGACGCACCTGGTCGGTCGCGTCACACCGCTCTGAGCCGTCCGAGGGACGAGCTCCGGGCGCGGGGCAGACCTCAGGAGCGGCGCTGGATGGGGCGGATGAGCCCCTCCTGCGCCGCCGTGGCGATCAGCCGGCCCTTCTGGTCGAAGATGCGGGCGGTCGACAGGCCGCGGGCCCCGGACGCCGAGGGCGAGTGCTGGTCGTACAGCAGCCACTCGTCGGCCCGGAAGCGGCGGTGGAACCACAGCGTGTGGTCCAGCGACGCCGGCATGATGCTCGGGTCGCCGATGACCTTGCCGTGCGGCACGAGCGAGGCGCCGAGCAGCGTGAGGTCGCTCATGTAGGTCAGCGCGTTGACGTGCAGCCGCGGGTCGTCGGACGGCAGCGGCGAGGCGGTGCGGAACCAGAACCGCTGGACGCCCGGCTCGCGCTCGCGCATCGGGTCGTCGGCCGGCGGTCGTCGCCGACGTAGCGCAGGTCGATCGCGCCCCACTGCTGCGTCCACTGCTCGGCGCGCTCGGGGTCGAGCATCCGCACGATGTCGGCCAGCGGCGTGGCGTCGTCCGGCGCGGTGACCGGCGGCATGGCGTCGTGGTGGTCCAGGCCCGGCTCGTCCTTCTGGAACGAGGCGGTCGTGTAGAAGATGATCTCGCTGTGCTGGCGGGCGGCGACCCGCCGCGTGCGGAACGTGCGGCCGTCGCGGACGTTCTCGACGTCGTAGACGACCGGCACCGTCGCGTCGCCGGCCAGGATGAAGTAGGCGTGGAAGGAGTGCACGAGGCTGTCCTCGGGCACCGTCAGCTGCGCGGCGGCCATCGCCTGGGCGGCGACGTGCCCGCCGTACACCCGGTCGGGCCGAGCGGGGTTCGCCGGCGGGAAGCCGCGGAACAGGCCGACCTCGAGCGGCTCGAGGTCGAGCAGGCGCAGCAGGTCGTCGACGCCGGAGCTCACTCCTGGTCCTCCTTGCGGATCTTGGCCAGGAACTGCTCGAACTGGTCGGCGAGCTCCTCACCGGTGGGCAGCTCCTCGTCGTGCGCCAGGAGCGAGTCGGCCGCGCCGCGGGTGAACGCGTCGTACTGCTGCTCCAGGCCGTGCAGCAGCGCGCCGCCGTCCTGCTCGTCGATCTGCTTCTGGATCTCGACGAGGGTCTCGGACTGCTGACGGCGCAGGTCGTCGAGGTCGACGACCAGGCCGGTGCGGGCCTCGAGCGCGTCCAGCAGCGCGATCGCCGCGGTCGGGTACTCGATCTGGGCCAGGTAGTGCGGCACGTGCACGACGTAGCCGGCGGCGTCCAGGCCGCGCTCGCCGAAGCGGAGCTCCAGCAGCGAGGCGGCCGACGACGGCACCGACACGGTGCCCTGCCACAGGTTGCGCCGGTCGACCAGGGACGGCTTGGTGCCGTGCGAGGTCAGCACGAGCGGACGGGTGTGCGGGACGCCCATCGGCACGGCGCCCAGGCCCAGCGTCAGCGAGACGCCCTGGTCCTCGACGACCTCGGCCAGCTCGGCGACGAACGCCTCCCAGCGGAAGTCCGGCTCGGGACCGGCGAGCAGCAGGTAGGGGTGGCCGTTGCTGTCGTGCTCGCGGACGACGTCCAGGCGCGGCTCGTCGTAGTCGGCGTAGTGGTCGGCCTTGAAGGCCATCAGCGGACGCCGCGCGCGGTAGTCGTAGAACTCGTCGACGTCGAAGCTGTGCAGGACCTCGCCCTGGCCGGACGTCAGAGCCTGCGCGGCCAGCCGGCCGGCGGAGCCGGCGCCCAGGAAGCCGTCGAGGGCGTGGACGAGGACGGGACGCTCGTTGGCGGGACGCTCGGGGCGTCGCTTCTCACGGAACCACTTCATCGTCAATGCCTCAGGACCCGGAGGTATTCCGCGCCTCGAGCCGGCGCAGCGTGTCGGCGGCGACCGCCTCGGGCGTCAGGCCCAGGCGGCCCAGGACGACGTCGCGCTTGGCGTGGTCGAGGAACTCCTGCGCGACGGCGTGCACGGCGACCGGTGTGGCGATGCCGGCGTCCTGCAGGGCGGCGGTGACCGAGGCCCCGACGCCGCCGACGCGGCCGTTGTCCTCGAACGTGACGACGAGCTCGTGGTCGGCGGCCAGGTCCAGGAGCGACGCGTCGACCGGCTTGACCCAGCGCGGGTCGACGACGGTGACCCGCACCCCCTGCTCGCGCAGCAGCGCCGCCGCCTTCTCGCCCGCGTGCGCGAACGAGCCCACGGCGACCAGCAGCACCTGCGCGTCGTCGTCGCGGCTGAGCACGTCGGTGCGGCCGATCCGGTCGATCGCCGGGAGGTCGTCGGGCACGGCGCCCTTGGCGAAGCGGACGATCGTCGGGGCGTCCTCGACGGACACCGCCTCGCGCAGCAGCTCGCGCAGCGCGCGCCGTCGCGGGGCGCGGCCATCTGCAGGCCGGGGACGAGCTGGAACAGCGACATGTCCCACATGCCGTTGTGGCTGGCCCCGTCGTCGCCGGTGACGCCGGCGCGGTCGAGGACGAAGGTGACGCCGCAGCGGTGCAGGGCGACGTCGAGCAGCACCTGGTCGAAGGCGCGGTTGAGGAACGTCGCGTACACCGCCACGACGGGGTGCAGGCCGGCCATGGCCATGCCCGCCGCGCTGGTGACGGCGTGCTGCTCGGCGATGCCGACGTCGAAGACCCGGTCGGGGAACTTGTCGGCGAACGCGTCCAGCCCCACCGGGTAGAGCATCGCGGCGGTGATGCCGACGACGTCGTCGCGCTCGTCGGCGATGCGGACGACCTCGTCGCGGAAGACCGACGTCCAGCCGACCGGGGCCACGGTGGTGGCGTCGCCGGTGAGCCGGTCGAACGGACCCGACTGGTGCATCTGGTCGTTCTCGTTGGCCACGGCGATGTCGTAGCCCTGGCCCTTGGTCGTGATGACGTGGACGAGCACCGGGCCGCCGAAGTTGCGGGCCAGCGTCAGCGCCTGCTCGACGGCGACGCGGTCGTGGCCGTCGACCGGGCCGAGGTACTTGATGCCGAGGTCCTCGAACAGGCCCTGCGGCGCGAAGGCGTCCTTGACGCCCTTCTTCATGGCGTGCAGCGCCTCGTAGGCGGCGCTGCCCACGGTGCCGCGGTTGAGCCGCTCCTTGATGACGCGCAGCGTCGGCTCGTAGCGCGGGTTCGTGCGGATCTGGGCCAGCTTGTTGGCCAGGCCGCCGACGGTCGGGGTGTAGGAGCGGCCGTTGTCGTTGACGACGACCACGAGCCGGCGGGTCTGGTCGGCGGCGATGTTGTTGAGCGCCTCCCAGGCCATGCCGCCGGTGAGCGCGCCGTCGCCGATGACCGCCACGACGTGGTCGTCGCAGCCGCGCAGCTGGTTGGCGCGGGCCATGCCGTCGGCGTAGCTGAGGCTGGTGGACGCGTGGGAGTTCTCGACCCAGTCGTGCTCGGACTCGGCCTGCGACGGGTAGCCCGACAGGCCGTCCTGCTGGCGCAGCCGGTCGAACGCGGCGGCGCGGCCGGTGAGCATCTTGTGGACGTAGGACTGGTGGCCGGTGTCCCAGACGATGCGGTCGCGCGGGGAGTCGAAGACCCGGTGCATGGCGATGGTCAGCTCGACGACGCCCAGGTTGGGGCCCAGGTGCCCGCCGCTCTTGGCGACCGCCACCAGCAGGCGCTCGCGCACCTCGGCGGCCAGCTCGGTCAGCTCGGCGTCGGTCAGTGCGGCGAGGTCGGCCGGGCCGGTCACGCGGTCCAGGACGCTCATCCGATCTCCTTCTCCCACGGTGCCCGACGACATTGGTCCAGTCTACTGACGGCCGGTCGGACCGCCCGGGCGCCTCACGTGCGGTAGCGCCCGCGCAGGTGCACCAGCGGCTCCCCCGCGCCGACGTGGACGTGCTCGACGGTGCCCTCCACGAGCAGCGCCCAGCCCGCGTGCCGG
>NZ_JBNFNZ010000018.1:0-15280 GCF_057364525.1 Aeromicrobium sp. PFPM2_SD2 | reverse complement strand
CGGGGCGCCGGCGGAGCGACGCTTCAGCACGACGAAGGCGCCGGCGGCCGCGCCGCCGATCAGGGCGAACAGCGCGACGGTGCGCTTGCCGCCCTTCTTCTTCGGCGGCTGGCTGATCGAGTCGGCAGGCGCTCGCCGACCGAGTCGGGCAGCTTCGCCACCAGCTCGGGCAGGCGGCGCTGGGCCTCGGCCGCGAGCGCCACGGCCTGGGCCTTGGCCTTCGGGCCGTGCTCGGAGGCCAGGTCGGTCGCCTGCTCACGGACGTGCTTGGCCTGCTCGATCGCGTCGTCGCGCCAGCCCGGCGCGGACTCGACCACGGCGTCCTTCACGTCGACGAGCTGCGTGCGCAGCCCGGTCAGGCCGTCCTCGAGCTTGTCCTTCGTGGTCTTCTTCCTGAACACACCCATGGGGTTCCTCTCAGTGGTCGCGCAGTGCCTTGATCAGTTCGGACTTCTTCTTGCTCGAGTAGTTGCTGAGCCCGAGCTCCTTGGCCCGCTTGCGCAGCTCGTCGACGGTCCAGTCCTCGTACGAACCGGACTGGCCGCCCTTGCTGCCGACGGACTTGGTGCCCTGCTTGGCGGCCGCGTTGGAGATGCGCGCGGCCTTCTCCTTGCTCGCGCCGTCGTCCCGGAGCGACTCGTACATCTCCGGTTTCTTCAGGCTGTTCTCGCGGTTGCTGGGCATCGTCGTTCCTTCCTACACCTCTGGCGTGGACGTGGCACCCCGAGCACCGGGGATTCTCAGAAGACGGGCTTGCCGCCCGTGACGCCGATGACCGTGCCCGAGACGTAGCTCGCGTCGCGGTCCGAGGCCAGGAAGACGAACGCCGGCGCGACCTCGGCCGGCTGCCCGGGGCGTCCGAGCGGGGTGTCCTGGCCGAACTTCTCGATCTTCTCCGGCGGCTGGGTGGCCGGCTGCAGCGGCGTCCAGATCGGGCCGGGCGCCACGGCGTTGACGCGGATGCCGCGCGGACCCAGCTCGCTGGCCAGGTTGACCGTGATGTTGTTGATCGCGGCCTTCGTCGCGGCGTAGTCGAGCAGCGCCTCGCTGGGGTCGTAGGCCTGGATCGAGGTGTTGTTGATGATCGCGCCGCCCTCGGGCAGGTGGCGGGACGCGGCGCGGGTCAGCCAGAACAGCGCGTACAGGTTGGTCTTGAGCGTGCGGTCGATGCGCTCGTCGCTCATCTCGTCCAGGCCGCCCTCGCGCGGCATCTGGTAGCCGGCGTTGTTCACCAGGACGTCGAGGCCGCCGAGCGCCGCGATGGTGTCGCGGACGACGCGGTCGCACTCGTCGCGCTCGCGCAGGTCGACCTCGATGGCCACGGCCTTGCGGCCGGCGGCCTCGACGATCGCGCAGGTGGAGGCGGCGTCGTCCTTCTCCTCGGGCAGGTGCGTGATCGCGACGTCCGCGCCCTCGCGGGCGTAGGCGATCGCGACGGCACGGCCGATGCCGGAGTCGCCACCGGTGATGAGGGCGCGCTTGCCCTCGAGCTTCCCGGAACCGACGTACGAGCGCTCGCCGTGGTCGGGCACGGGGTTCATGTCCTGCGTGCGACCCGGGGGCTCCTGCTGCTGGGCGGGGTACGTGGTGTCGTCGCTCATGCCCGGGAGGTTCCCGCGCGGCGGCCGCCCAAACACTCACTCCGGGCGGACGTCCTCGGGCGTCTTGTCCTCGCGCAGGCCGCGCCAGGCCGGGTGGCGCAGGCTGCCGTCGGACGTCCACTCGGTGAAGGTCACCTCGCCGACCAGGCGCGGCGTCACCCAGTGCGCCCCCTTCGCGGCGTCGCGCGGCACGTCCACGAACGGCGACGTCTTGCGCTCCAGGCGGCGCAGGCGGCGCAGCAGGTCCTCCAGCACCTGCTCGCTGAACCCGGTGCCGACGCGGCCGGCGTAGTGCAGGCCGTCCTCGCCCGGGATGCCCAGCAGCAGCGAGCCGATGGTGCCGCTGCGGGCGCCGTTGCCCGGACGCCAGCCGCCCACGACCACCTCCTGCATGCGCTGGTGCTTGAGCTTGAGCCACGCGTCCGAACGCTTCCCCGGCCGGTAGCGGCTGTCGGCGACCTTGGCGACGACGCCCTCGAGGCCGAGGCGCTGGGACTCCTCGACCGCCTGCTCGAGGTCGCCGGCGAACGCCTCGGGCACCTGCACGACGTCGCCGTCGGGGACGAGCTCGCGCAGCAGCTCGCGTCGCGCGGTGTACGGCTGGTCGGTCACGTCCCGACCGTCGGCCCGCAGGACGTCGAAGACCTCGTACCGCAGGTCGACGCCCCCGGACCCGGCGTTCTGCAGCAGGCCGAACCGCGGCACGCCCTTCTCGTCCAGGGCCACGACCTCCCCGTCGAGCACGGTGCTCGGCAGGTCCAGCGCGGCCAGGGCGTCGGCCACGGCCGGGTAGTTGGCCGTGTAGTCCTTACCGTTGCGGCTCGTGAGGCGCACCGCGTCCCCGTCGACCGACGCCACGATGCGGTAGCCGTCCCACTTCATCTCGAAGGCCCACTCGTGGTCGTCGTCGACGTCACCGGGCTTCGCGAGCGTCGCCAGCATGGGGGAGACCGTCTCGGGGAGCGTGCCGCGGCGTCCGGTGCGGGCGCCGCCCTTCGGCGCGTCCGCGTGGGAGCGGCGTCCGGACGTCCTCGCGGGCTTCGCGGGCGAGGCGGCCTCCGGCTGCTCCTTCATGAGGTGGATGAGCCACTGGTCCTTCTTGCCGCTGCGACCCGTGCGGATGAGTGCGTAGCGGCGGGTGCCGCCGATGCCGCCGGGCTTGGTGCCGGTGAGCACGGCGATGACCTCGTCGTCGCGCCACTTCTCGAGCTCGTAGGTGCCCGTGTCCCAAATCGTCACCTCGCCGCCGCCGTACTCAGCGGCCGGGATCGAGCCCTCGAACGTCCCGTACTCCAGGGGGTGGTCCTCGGTCTGGACGGCGAGGTGGTTCTCCTTCACCGCGGTCGGGACGCCCTTGGGCAGCGCCCACGAGACGAGGACGCCGTCGTGCTCGAGCCGGAAGTCCCAGTGCAGCCGGCTCGCGTGGTGCTCCTGGATGACGAACGAGAGCTCGCCCGTGGCGGAGCCGGGCATCGCCTCCCCCTTGCCCGGCACGGGCTCCGGCGTCCGGGCGGCGTCGCGCTTGGACCGGTAGACCTCCAGCTTCTCGTCGGCCGAGCCGGTGGCGGACCGCTCGCCGTAGATGCCGGCCATGGGGTCGACCCGCTCGTGCATCCGCTCCAGCACCTCCTCGAGGGTGAGGTGGCGCAGGTCCGGGTCCTCGAGCTCGTCCCAGTCGCGCGGCACCGCCACGGTCGGCGTGAGGCGTCCGCGCAGCGAGTAGGGGGCGATCGTCGTCTTGGCCGCGTGGTTCTGGCTCCAGTCGACCAGCACCTTGCCGCCGCGCAGCGACTTCTTCATCGAGCTGACGACGAGGTCGGGCAGCTCGGTCTCCAGGGCCAGCGCCATCTGCCGCGCGAACTCGCGGACGTAGTCCGAGTCGTGCTCACCGTCGAGGCCGGCGTACAGGTGGATGCCCTTGCTGCCGCTGGTGACGGGGAAGGACTCGAGACCGACGTCGGCCAGGATGGCGCGGGCGTGCTGGGCCACCTCGACGCACTCGGGCAGGCCGGCGCCCGGTCCGGGGTCGAGGTCGACGACGAGCCGGTCGGGGTTGAGCGCGCGTCCGTCGGCGTCGACCCGCCACTGCGGCACGTGCAGCTCGAGCGCCGCGACCTGGGCCGTCCACGCGAGGTCGGCGACGCCGGCCAGCACGGGGTAGTCGTTCACCCGCTTCTTGTGCTCGATGGTGACGCGCCGGATCCAGTCGGGAGCCGAGTCGGGCAGGTTCTTCTCGAAGAACACCTCGCCCGGCTCGTCGGCCGTGCCCACGCCGTTGACCCACCGCTTGCGCGTGGCGACCCGGTCGGCGACGTGCGGCAGCAGGAACGGGGCGATCTCCACGTAGTAGGAGATGACCTCGGCCTTGGTCGTGCCGGTCTCGGGGTAGAGCACCTTGTCGGGGTTGGTCAGGCGCAGCTGGTGGCCCCCGATGCTCACGGTCTGCTTGGTCTCGGCCACGCGCCGAGTGTGGCCCGGGCGCGCTCGAGTCGCCACTGCATGCCCGGACGCGCCACACTCTCTTGCAAGCCGAGGGAAGGATGGCCATGCGGTCGATCTGGAAGGGCGCGATCAGCTTCGGGCTCGTCAACGTGCCGGTGCGCGTCTACAGCGCCACCCAGTCGCACGACGTCTCGCTGCACCAGGTGCACAGCGCGGACGGCGGGCGCATCCGCTACCAGCGCCGCTGCGAGGTGTGCAACAAGGTCGTGAAGTTCGAGGACATCGACAAGGCCTACGACGACGGCAACCGCACCGTCGTGCTCACCGACGAGGACTTCGCCAGCCTGCCGGCCGAGCAGAGCCGTGAGATCGACGTCGTCGAGTTCGTCCCTGACGACCAGATCGACCCGCTGCACTACGACAAGGCGTACTACCTCGAGCCGGACGAGAAGGCGCTCAAGGCCTACTCGCTGCTGCGCGAGGCGCTGCAGGAGACCGACCGCACCGCGATCGTCACCTTCGCCCTGCGCCAGAAGACGCGCCTGGCGGCCCTGCGGGTGCGCGGCGACGTGCTCGTGCTGCAGACCCTCCTGTGGCAGGACGAGGTGCGCGAGGCCGAGTTCGACGTCCTGCAGGGCTCGCCGAAGGTCAGCGCCAAGGAGCGCGACATGGCCGCCCAGCTCGTGGAGTCCATGGCCGCGGACTTCGACCCCGGCGAGTTCGAGGACGACTACCAGGTGCAGCTGCGCCAGCTCGTCGACGCCAAGCTCGAGCAGGGCGACAGCCTCGACACCGACGCGACGTTCGGCGAGCAGCCCGAGGAGTGCGGCGGCGCGGACGTCGTCGACCTCATGGAGGCGCTCAAGCGCAGCGTCGACCGCCGCGCGGCGGCCAAGAAGGGCGGCGCGAAGGCGTCCGACGACGCGGACGAGGACGAGGGGGAGTCCAACGGCTCGAGCCGCAAGGCGCCCGCGCGCAAGACGGCGGCGAAGAAGACGAGCGCAGCGAAGAAGACCGCGGCGAAGAAGACGTCGAGCGGGACGGCGAAGAAGGCCCCGGCCAAGAAGACGGCGGCCAAGAAGACGACCACGAAGAAGACCGCGGCCAAGAAGACGGCGGCGAAGAAGACGAGCTCGCGCCGCAGCGCCTAGCGGCGCCGCGCGGCGTCAGTCGGCCTGGGCCCAGGACGCGACGAGCTCCCAGCCGGTGGAGTCGTGGCGCTCGAGCCGGTGCGGCTTCGCGCCGCGCGACGGACCGCCGGAGAGCACCCACCCGGTGAACCACTGCTCGGCCCCGTCGTCGCGCGTGTGCTCTTCGGTGGCCTGCACGGCCTGCTTGTCGTCGACGATCCGGTACTGGGGCACCCGCGGATGGTGCCACTCCCGCACCCCTCCCGCAAGCCCATCGACTTCGTGTTGCCCGCCCCCTGACCCCGTGCGACGGTGACGAGGAGGGCCCGGTCCGGGGCCTGGAGGATCACGCTGGGGGGCAGCCGACGATGGTCGACGACACCGAGATTCGCGAGCTTCTGCACCGGGCGCGCTCCGCGCCGGACCTCGGACAGCGACGCCGCGCCGAGAACGAGGTGGTCGAGCGCCACCTCGGCCTGGCCCGCTCGCTCGCCGCCCGCTACGCCAACCGCGGCCAGGACATCGAGGACCTGCGCCAGGTCGCCCAGCTCGGACTCGTGAAGGCCGTGCGCCGCTTCGACCCCGAGCGCGGCGACTTCGTCGGCTACGCGGTGCCCACGATCCTGGGCGAGCTCAAGCGCTACTTCCGCGACGAGGGCTGGACGATCCGCCCGCCGCGACGCATCCAGGAGATGCTGCCCGACATCGTCGAGGCCACCGCCCGGCACCAGCAGAAGGACGCCCACGAGCCCACGACGGCGCAGATCGCCGCCGACCTCGGCGTCCCGGAGTCCGAGGTGCGCGAGGCGCTCACCGCCCGCTCGGGGTTCGCCCCGGTCTCGCTGGACGAGCGCGACAGCGACCCCGTCGACTCCGCGCACGAGGCCTACGACATGGTCGAGTCGCTCGCCACGCTGTCGCCGGCGTGCCGCGAGTTGTCGCCGCGCGACCGCAAGCTGCTGTGGCTGCGCTTCTTCTGCGAGATGAGCCAGCAGCAGATCGCCGACGAGCTGGGCGTCTCGCAGATGCAGGTCTCGCGCCTGCTGCGTCGCCTGCTCGACGACCTGCGCACGGCGGTCAGCGTCCCGAACGCCCCGAAGGCGGCGTGAGCGGGTCGTCCCCCGTCGTCCCGCCGCGGACGTGCTCGAAGATCAGGTGGGTCTCGGTGCTCGCCACCACCGGCCGTCCGCTCACGTCCTCGACCAGCACCTTGCGCAACGCCTCGGTGTCGGCCGTCGCGACGTGCATGAGGAAGTCGTAGGAACCCGACACGAAGTAGACGTTCAGCACCTCGGGCAGCTGTGCGACGCTGCGCGCGAACGTCTGCAGGGCGACGCGGGCGTCGGGCCGCAGCCGGACGGCGATCATCGCCTGCACCGGACGGCCCAGCCAGGCCGGGTCGACCTCGGCGTGGACCCCGCGGATCGCCCCGATCTCGCGCAGGCGTCGCACCCGGTTCAGGCAGGTGGACGGCGCGATGCCGGCCTGCTCGGCGAGCAGGTTGTTGGGCGTCCGTCCGTCGGCCTGCAGCAGCGACAGCAGGTGCAGGTCGACCTCGTCCAGACGGGGACGAACATCGTTCGGCGGCACGGGTACCTCGGCGGGTCGGGTTCGAAGGATCGTCACCGATCGTAGAGGTCGCCGAAGATCATGCGCCCGAAACCCGCCTGACACGTCCGACTGTTCAGGATGGAGGCCCGTCGTCGAGGTCCGAAGGAGCGTCATGGAGCAGCACAGCCCCCGCCGGGTGGTCGTCGTGGGAGCCGGCATGGTCGGCCTGTCGACGGCGTGGCACCTGCAGGAGGACGGGGTCGAGGTCACGGTCCTGGACCGGCACGGCGTCGCCGCCGGCTCGTCGTGGGGCAACGCCGGCTGGCTCGCGCCCGCGCTGACGCTCCCGCTCAACGACCCGGCCATCCTCGCCTCCGGCGTGCGCTCGATGCTGAAGTCGTCCTCGCCGGTGTACGTCCCGCCGAGCGCCGACCCGCGGCTGGTCCGCTTCCTGGTCGGCTTCGTGCGGCACTGCACCCCGGCGCGCTGGCGCGCCGCGATGGAGGTCTTCAACCGGGTCAACGCGCACGCCCTCGACGCCTTCGCCCAGCTCGACGTGGCCGAGGCGACGAAGCCGGCCGAGCCGTTCCTGGCCGGGTTCGCGTCCGAGGCGGACCGCAAGGTCCTCGAGACCGAGTTCGAGCACGTCCGCGAGTGGGGCGGCACCACCGACTACGAGCTGCTCAGCGAGGCCGAGATCAAGAAGCTCGAGCCCACCCTCGGCGACGGCGTCACGCACGGCATCGCGCTGCACGGGCAGCGGTTCATCAACCCGGGGCGCTACGTCCACGCCCTGGCCGACGCGGTCGTCGCGCGCGGCGCCACGCTGCGCACCGACGTCGCCGTCGAGCGCGTCGACGACACCGGCCGCGGCGTGCGGGTGGTCGCGGCCGGCGGCGAGACGTTCGAGGCCGACCACGCCGTCGTCGCGACCGGCGCGTGGCTGGGCGGTCTCACGCGTCCGCACGGGGTGAAGGCCCTCGTCCAGGCCGGACGCGGCTACAGCTTCACCGTGCAGCCGGAGGTCATGCCGACGAACCCGGTCTACTTCCCGATCCAGCGCGTGGCGTGCACTCCGCTGGGCACCGCGGACGCGCCCGCCGGGTTCCGGGTGGCCGGGATGATGGAGTTCCGCAAGCCCGACGCCGCGCTCGACCCACGGCGCGTCCGGGCGATCATCGACGCCGCGCGCCCGATGCTCACCGGCGTCGACTGGGACGCCCGCACCGACGAGTGGGTCGGCTCGCGCCCGTGCACCGTCGACGGGCTGCCGCTCATCGGGCGCACCCGCTCGCCCCACGTCTCCGTCAACGGCGGCCACGGCATGTGGGGCATCGCCCTCGGTCCGCTCTCGGGCCGGCTGCTCGCCCAGCAGGTGACCGGCCACGCGGCCGACCCGGTGCTTTCCTCGTTCGACCCGCTGCGCTGAGCCGGGCGTCCTCGGTCCGGCTCGGCGCGCCGGGGCTCACTCGAGCCAGGCGCTTGGGGCGTCGGCGCAGTCCAGCAGGACCACCCGACTCCCGTCGACCCGGGCACCTCCCAGACGTCCCTCGTGCCGGACGGTCGCCAGACGCACGCCCCTCACCCCGCCGAGGCGGGCGTCGGCAGCTCGACCGACCCGCCGGGCGGCAAGGTCAGCATCGGCACGCCCGTCAGGCTGGTCTCCCCCAGGAACATCGCCGAGGACGTGCGTCCGACGTCGCTGAGCATCACGTCGTGGATCTGGACCGTCTGTCGAGGGGCGACGGTGCGGACGTAGTCGATCGCCTCGCCCATGCGGACCCACGGACCGCTGGTGGGCATCAGCAGCGTGTCGACCTCGCGGTGCGGCACGCGATACGCGTCGCCCGGGTGGAACACCGACCCGTCGACCAGGAAGCCCAGGGTGTGCGGCACCGGGACCTCCTCATGGATCGGCGCGTGGTTCCCGCCGAACACCTCGACGTCGAAACCGCCCACGTCGAGACGATCCGTGTCACTGGCCCGTCGTACGTTCCCGGCGCGTGCCGCGGCGGTCCCCTCGAGGGCTGCCACGACCGTGTCCGGTCCGACGATCACCAGGTCGGGACGGGTCTGGGCCGCCCCCGCGACGACCGCGGCGTCGAAGTGGTCGACGTGCTCGTGGGTCACGAGGACGGCCGTGGCCTCGCCGAGCAGGTCGGCAGCATCGGGCGTGAAGGTCCCGGGGTCGATCACCAGTCGGCGATCGTCCCTCACGAGGGACACGCAGGCGTGGGCGTGCTTGACGAGGTGCATGGGCGCTCCAATCTGTACAACCTTGGCTGTACAAATGTACAGCATCAGTTGTGCATCGCTGGCAGACTCTGCGGGCGCTAGTACGCTGCGCGGGTGGACGCCCCTCCCGACCTCCTGCCGCTCGGCGAGGCTCTGCGCGACGCGGTCGGTCGTTTCGTGCGGGCCACGCACGTCGCGGCGGACACGTTGCCCGCCTCCCGCGCCGAGACCCTGAACCTCCTCGAGCGGCAGGGCCCGACGTCGATGGCCGACCTCGCACAGCGCCGTGGCGTAGCCCACCAGAGCGTCAGTCGGATGGTCCTCGAGCTGGAACGGCTGGGACTGGTCGTGCGGAGCCCGAACCCGCGGGACGCGCGGGGCTTCCTCATCGAGCTCAGCGCGCAGGGTGCCCGGATCTTGCGGGACGAGCGCGACGCCCGCGCGTCGGCGATCGCGGGCTTCCTGCAGGACCTCGACGCGCGCGAGCTCGCCGACGCCGAACGCGTCCCGGCTCTCCTGCTGCGCCTGGCAGGTCTGATGGAGGGGTCGTCGACGCGGCCCTGATCGCCCCGGGGTCCGGTTCGGCCACGCCCCTCCCGGCCGGGTGCAGCCTGTCGGTCAGGCGGTGGCGGGCGCCGGGACGTCCGCGCGGCGCTGGAGCAGGCCGCGGGCGTCCGCCTTGCGCTCGAACACGACGCTGACGAACGGCGGGATCGCCGAGAGCCCGGCGAGCACGGCGACCGTGAACGGCCAACGGAACTGCCGCCAGGCGACCAGGCACATGACGGCGTAGGCGACGAACACCGCGCCGTGGATCGCGCCCATCACCGGGACGCCGCCCTCGATGCCGCTGTGCGGGTCCTCCTGGACGACCCACTTGAAGAACATCGCGACCAGCAGGCCGGCCCACGAGAAGGCCTCGGCGACGGCGACGGCACGGAAGACCGTTCGGGTACGGGACGGGGCTGACGCGCTCACGCCGCTACCGTAGCGGCGTCATACAACCGAAACCTCGGTCAGGGGATGATGGCGACATGGCCTTCCTGCTGCGCGTGGAGCTCCCGGACGTCCCCGGCTCGCTCGGCATGCTGGCGAGCGCGCTCGGTGCCGCCGGCGCCGACATCGAGGCGCTCGAGATCGTGGAGCACCGCCCGGACGGCACCGCGCTGGACGACGTGCTCTGCGAGCTGCCGCCGCAGATCATGCCCGACGCGCTCGTGACCGCCTGCCACGAGCTGGAGGGCGTGCGCGTCCACTGGATCTCGCGCTACAACGCCGGCGCCAGCCTCTCGCTCGACCTCGAGGCGATCGAGCGCTTCACCGAGGACCCGGACGCCGCGCTCGCCCGCCTGGTCGAGGTGCTGCCCGACACGTTCCGCGTGGACTGGGCGATGATCGTCCACCACCGTGACGGACGCCTGGAGGTGCGCGAGGAGTCGCCGTCCGCGCCCGAGCTCGTCCCCGCCTGCGAGGAGTGGCTGGGCGTCGGAGCCCCGACGCTGCTGCCGGACGTCCCGGCGTGGGACTCGACCGTGCTCGCCGGCGCCCCCGGCAAGGACCGCTCGGGCCGGCCGTTCGTGCTCGTGGTCGGGCGTCACGGCGGGCCGGCGATCCTGCCCTCGGAGCTCGCGCGGCTCAACCACATGGTCTCGCTGGCCGCCAGCGCCCAGACCGCCTGAACGGCCCCGGACCGGAGAGCGGCAGCGGGACGGCGCCCCCGGCCGGGCTAGACCGCGTCGGGCGTGCGGCGGCGTGCCTTCACGACGGCGACCCCGGCCGTGCCCAGGCCGGCGACGACGAGCACGAGACCGGCGATGTTGTCCCATCGTGGGCCGGAGGCCCAGTCGTTGTACTCGTTCGCGCTCTCGATGGTGACCGGGCAGTCGTCCTGGTCGCCGTCGGCGAAGCCGGACGACGGCGTGCCCTCCGGGGCGCACACGAGCTCGGGCTCGACCGGCGTCGGCATCGCCATGAGGACCACCCCCAGCACGACGAGAACGGCGGCTGCTGCGAGCAGGACCTTCGGCTTCATGCGCCCTCCTTGGCACGACGACTGCGGCACGCGGACGCTATCGGTGCGCCCTGCAACCTGCATGCCGAGCGGGACGCGTCGCTCGGGCGGAGCGCCCGACGGGTGGCACTCGCCCGCCCGACGGAGCCCTGTCGCTAGGGTTCATGCGTCGTCCTCGCCGTCCGGGCGACGGAGGCCGGAGAGGGGTTGAGCCGCGGGTGTCCACGCGCAAGGACGTACCTGCCGCCGTCGCCGGCCCCGCGGAGCACCTGCGCACCCCCCAGGACCCGCCGCCGGTCATCCTGCTCGTCGAGGACGACGCCGGCGACGCCCTGCTCGTCGAGGAGCTCGTCGCGGACGCCGGGTCTCCCATGACGCTGACCTGGGCCCGCTCGATGCAGGACGCCGAGCGGCACCTCGCGGACGGTCTCGACCCCGACTGCGTCCTGCTCGACCTGCACCTGCCCGACGTCCGCGGCCTCGAGGCCGTCGCGCGGGTCCAGGGCCACACCGCGACGGCCGCCGTCGTCGTGCTGACCGGCCTGGCCGAGGAGAGCACCGGGCTCGCGGCGGTGGCGGCCGGCGCCCAGGACTACCTCGTCAAGGGACGCGTCGAGCCCGAGCTGTTCGCCCGCGCCCTGCAGTACGCGATCCAGCGCAAGCAGGCCGAGCAGGCCGCGGCGGCGCTGCAGGCCAGCCAGCTCCGTGCCCAGGAGAACGCCCGCCTGGAGCGAGGCCTGCTCCCCAAGCCCATGCTCGCCTCGGCCGGGCTCGTCCGCGTCGCGGCGCGCTACCGCCCGGGCCGGGCCCAGAGCGTCCTCGGCGGCGACTTCTACGACGTCGTCCAGACCGACGACGGCACGATCCACGTCCTGATCGGCGACGTGTCGGGCCACGGGCCCGACGAGGCGGCCCTCGGCGTCGGCCTGCGCATCGCGTGGCGGACGCTGGTCATCAGCGGGGCGACGGGGGACGAGCAG
This sequence comes from Aeromicrobium sp. PFPM2_SD2, assembly GCF_057364525.1. Taxonomy (NCBI): domain Bacteria; kingdom Bacillati; phylum Actinomycetota; class Actinomycetes; order Propionibacteriales; family Nocardioidaceae; genus Aeromicrobium; species Aeromicrobium sp. PFPM2_SD2. The sequence goes on along the minus strand of NZ_JBNFNZ010000018.1, from coordinate 3,330 downwards.
CTGCGCATGCTGGAGCGGGTGCTCGTCGCCGAGCGGACCAGCGCGGAGGTGTTCGCGACGCTCACCAGCATCGAGCTGGACCCCGACCGCCGGCGGATGCGCGTCATGCGTGCCGGGCACCCGGGGATCATCCTCCACCGTCACGGCGGTGCCGAGCTGCTCGAGGTGGCCGGCGGCCCCGGCCTCGGGCTGATCCCGGGCGAGGGCTCGTGGCCGGTGGTCGAGCACGTCCTGGCGCCCGGGACGGGCGTCGTCCTGTTCACCGACGGCCTGTTCGAGGTCCGGACCGGGGAGCGCGAGCGTCTCGGCGAGCAGGGGCTCCTCGAGCTGGCGCGCGGCGCGGCCGGCCTCGACGCCGAGGAGTTCGTGGACTTCCTCGTCTCGCGGGTCGGCGAGCTGGCCGAGGCCCACGGCGGGCTCGGCGACGACGTGGCGGTCATCCACGTCCGGTGGGACGACGAGAGCGAGGCGGAGCGATGAGGCGGACCCGGACGGACGGGAGCGACGCATGATCCTCCGGTCGTGGCGTGCCCGCGTCGGCCGGCTCACCGTGCCGGCGATCTTCACCACCGTCCTCGCGGTCGTGACGGTCCTGGTGCTGGCGGGCGGTGGCGTGGTCGCGTACCTGGTCCACCGCACCGCGGTCGCCACCGACGAGCTGTCGGCCCGGATCCAGCCCGCGCGCGCGGAGGCGCTGCGGCTGCAGAACGCCCTGATCAACCAGGAGACCGGCGTCCGCGGCTACTCCACGACCGCCGACCGGCAGTTCCTGCAGCCGTACACCGACGGCCTCGAGGTCGAGCGGCTGGCGGTGGAGCGGATGGTCGAGCTCGTCGGCGACCACGACGAGCTGGTCCACGACCTCGACGAGATCGAGACGGCCGCCGGACGCTGGCGCGCCGAGTACGCCGAGCCGCTCGTCGCGGGCGTCACGCCCGGCGAGCCGCGGGCCGCGGACGAGCGGACGGCGCGGCGCGGCAAGCAGGTCTTCGACCGCATCCGCATCCTCTTCGACGAGCAGGACGCCGCCTTCGGCCGGGCGGTCCAGGACGGGCGCGACAACCTCGTCCGCATCCGCGACATCCGCAGCTGGGTGCTGCTGGGCGTCGGGGTGGCGTTCCTCGTCGCGACGGCGACCCTCGGGCTGCTCGTGCGCCGGCTCGTGATCCGGCCCATGGACCGGCTGCGCACCACCTCCGAGGAGGTCGCCGGGGGAGCGTTCGACCGGTCGATCGACCTGGACGGTCCGCCCGACGTGCGGGCCGTGGCCGCCGCCGTGGAGGCCATGCGCCGGCGCATCGTGCAGGAGCTGGACAGCTCGCTGGCCCAGCAGGAGCGCCTGGAGCGGCAGACGGCCGTGCTGGACGCCCAGGCCCTGGAGCTGCGCCGGTCGAACAACGAGCTGGAGCAGTTCGCGTACGTCGCGTCGCACGACCTGCAGGAGCCGCTGCGGAAGGTCGCGTCGTTCTGCCAGCTGCTCGAGAAGCGGTACGGCGACCAGCTCGACGAGCGCGGCAAGCAGTACGTCGACTTCGCCGTCGACGGCGCCAAGCGCATGCAGGTCCTCATCAACGACCTGCTGACGTTCTCGCGGGTCGGCCGCGTGACCGACACCAGCGAGCCGGTGTCCCTGGACGCCGCCCTCGACAGCGCGACGGCGAACCTGCAGGCCGCCGTCGAGGACGCCGGGGCGCAGGTCCTCCGCCCCTCCCGGCTGCCGGAGGTCGTCGGCGACCCGACCCTCTTCTCGATGCTGTGGCAGAACCTGGTCGGCAACGCGATCAAGTTCCGCCGCCCCGACCGGCCGCCCGTCGTGGAGGTCGCGGCCCGGCGCCGCGACGGCGACGACGGCCCGGAGTGGGAGATCACGGTCACCGACAACGGCATCGGCGTCGACCCGAAGTTCGCCGACAAGGTGTTCGTCATCTTCCAGCGCCTGCACAGCCGCGAGTCCTACTCCGGCACGGGCATCGGACTGGCGCTGTGCAAGAAGATCGTCGAGCACCACGGCGGTCGCATCTGGATCGACACTGACCACACCGACGGCACGCGCTTCTGCTTCACGCTGCCCGTCGCCTCCGAGTCCACCCCCGTCACCGCGTCCGCGCGGGGCGTCGCAGAAGGAGACCGCGCATGAACCAGACGACCGAGCCCATCGAGGTGCTGCTCGTCGAGGACGACCCGGGCGACGAGCTGATGACCCGTGAGGCGTTCGAGGACAACAAGATCCGCAACACGCTGCACGTGGTCCGCGACGGCGAGGAGGCGCTCGACTTCCTCTACCGGCGCGGTGCCCACGCGGGCGCCCCGCAGCCGGACCTCATCCTGCTCGACCTGAACCTGCCCAAGTACGACGGCCGGCAGGTGCTGGAGAAGATCAAGTCCGACCCCGACCTGGCGCACATCCCGATCGTGGTGCTGACGACGTCCAGCGCCGAGGAGGACATCCTGCGCAGCTACAAGCTGCACGCCAACGCGTACGTGACCAAGCCGGTCGACGTCGAGCAGTTCATCGCCGCGGTCCGCCAGATCGACGAGTTCTTCGTGACGATCGTGCGGCTGCCGAACCGGCGCTGACCGGCGTCAGCCGGCCGCGCGCGTCGCGTCGCCGGCCGGCACGTGGGCGCTGTGCTGGCGCCCGAGCGCCTCGACCTCGCGCTCCATCTGCGGCACGAGCGGCCCGACGACGCGGCGCAGGTAGGGCCAAGCCGCCTTCGACGTCACGAACGCCTTGCTCCAGGCCGCGGCCGCGACCTTGCCCGGCCACGTAGACCCGCGTCTTCCGCTTCGCCATGCCGCGCAGGATGAGCCGGACGGCGACGTCGACGTCGGCGGTGCCGTTCGCCGGCCACGGCATGCGCTGGCGGGCCTGCTTGAACGAGGGCAGGTCGTCCTCGGCGCCGCGCACGATGTCGGTGTCGACCCAGCCCGGGTGGCACGAGCCCACGGTGATGCCGAGGTGGGCGACCTCCTGGCGGGTCGCGACGGCGAGGTTCTCGGCGCCGGCCTTGCTCGCGGTGTAGGCGCCCAGCCCGGCGGCCGGGGTGAACGCGGCCAGCGACGAGACGACCAGGGCGTAGCCGCGGGTGCGCTCCAGGTGCGGGATGGCGTGCTTGAGCGTGCGGAAGACGCCGTTGAGGTTGATGTCGACGACCCGCTCGAACGTCGCGTCCTGCGTCTGGCGCACCGTGCCGTACGAGGCGATGCCGGCGTTGGCCAGCACGTGGTCGAGCCGGCCGAAGTGCGCGGCGGCCGCGTCGATCGGCGGCCCTGAGCTGCTCGCCGTCACGGACGTCGGCCTCCCACCAGGCGGCGCCGGGGCCGAGCTCG
>NZ_JBNFNZ010000017.1:0-15396 GCF_057364525.1 Aeromicrobium sp. PFPM2_SD2 | reverse complement strand
GGCGGCCCAGCGCGCGCTGGAGATCCTCGGCGACGAGGTGCCCGACCACCTGCGCATGGCCGGCCAGCTGCGGGTCGAGCACCGCCAGGCGAGCCTGGAGGAGCTGGGCCGGCTGCACGACCCGGTGCTCACCAAGGACGCCATCGCCGGACGCATCCGGCGCCTGCTCGCGATGGCCGACAAGCGGGCCGAGGAGCTCGGCGTCCCCGACACCGAGGCGGGCCTGTCCGAGGACGTCCTCGACGCCGACTGAGACGTACCCGCGCGTAACCCGGGTCACCCGACGGACGCTCGGCGGGATCGATAGGCTGGTCCTCGGACCTACCCATCATCGAGACCAGGAGCGAACCTCGTGACCGTACGCGTGGGCATCAACGGATTTGGCCGCATCGGCCGCAACTTCTTCCGCGCGGTTCGCGCGTCCGGCGAGGACATCCAGGTCGTCGCCGTCAACGACCTCACGGACAACAAGACGCTGGCGACGCTGCTGAAGTACGACTCGATCCTGGGTCGCCTCGACGCCGACGTCACGTTCGACGAGTCGGCCATCTACGTCGGCGACCAGAAGATCGCCGCCTTCGAGGAGCGCGACCCGGCCAAGCTCGACTGGGCCTCGGTCGGCGTGGACGTCGTCGTGGAGTCGACCGGCTTCTTCACCGACGCCACCAAGGCGAAGGCGCACGTCGACGGTGGCGCCAAGAAGGTCATCATCTCGGCGCCCGCGTCGAACGAGGACATCACCATCGTCATGGGCGTCAACCACGACCTGTACGACGGCGACCAGCACACGGTCATCTCGAACGCCTCGTGCACGACGAACTGCCTCGCCCCGATGGCCAAGGCGCTCAACGACGCGCTCGGCATCGAGAAGGGCCTGATGACGACGATCCACGCGTACACGCAGGACCAGAACCTGCAGGACGCGCCGCACAAGGACCTGCGTCGCGCCCGCGCCGCCGCCCTCAACATCGTCCCGACCTCGACCGGCGCCGCCAAGGCCGTGAGCCTGGTGCTGCCCGAGCTCAAGGGCAAGCTCGACGGCTACGCGCTGCGCGTCCCGGTGCCGACCGGCTCGGCCACCGACCTGAGCTTCGAGGCCTCGCGCGAGACCACCGTCGAGGAGGTCAACGCGATCATGAAGGCGGCCGCCGAGGGCCCGCTCAAGGGCTTCCTGACCTACACCGAGGACCCGATCGTGTCGTCGGACATCGTCACGGACCCGTCGTCGTGCACCTTCGACTCGGGCCTGACCAAGGTCATCGGCAACCAGGTCAAGGTCGTCGGCTGGTACGACAACGAGTGGGGCTACTCCAACCGCCTCGTGGACCTGGTCAAGCACGTCGGCGCCTCGCTCTGACCGTGCGGACCCTCGACGACCTGCTGGCGGACGGGGACCTGCGCGGCAAGCGCGTCCTCGTCCGCAGCGACCTGAACGTGCCGCTGGACGGCACGACGATCACCGACGACGGCCGCGTCCGCGCGAGCGTCCCGACGATCCGGCGCCTGGCCGAGGCCGGTGCGCGCGTCCTCGTGACGGCGCACCTGGGCGGCCCGACGGCACCCCGAACCCGACGTACTCGCTGGCGCCCGTCGCCGAGCGGCTCGCCGAGCTGCTCGGCCGTCCGGTGCTCTTCGCGAACGACACGGTCGGCGCCGAGGCGCAGCGCGTCAGCGCGGCCCTGGCCGACGGTGACGTCGCGGTGCTCGAGAACGTCCGGTTCAACCCGGGCGAGACGAGCAAGGACGACGCCGTGCGCGGCGCGTTCGCCGACGAGCTGGCCGCCCTGGCCGACGTCTTCGTCTCCGACGGCTTCGGTGTCGTGCACCGCAAGCAGGCCAGCGTCTACGACGTCGCCACCCGTCTGCCGGCGGCCGTCGGCGGTCTCGTGCAGGCCGAGGTCGAGGTGCTGAAGCGGCTCACCGAGAGCCCCGAGCGTCCCTACGTGGTCGTGCTCGGCGGCTCGAAGGTCTCTGACAAGCTCGGCGTCATCGACAACCTGCTCGACAAGGCCGACGCGCTGCTCATCGGCGGCGGCATGCTGTTCACCTTCCTCAAGGCCCAGGGCCACGAGGTGGGCACGTCGCTGCTCGAGGCCGACCAGCTCGACACCGCCCGCTCGTACGTCGAGCGCGCGGCCGAGCGGGGCGTCGAGCTGCTGCTGCCGACCGACGTCGTCGTCGCGCCGAAGTTCGAGGACGCCGGCGCCACCACGGTCGCGGCGGACGCGATCCCGGCCGACCAGATGGGCCTGGACATCGGTCCGGAGTCCGCCGCCGCGTTCGCCGAGCGCATCCGCGGGGCCCGCACCGTCTTCTGGAACGGCCCCATGGGCGTGTTCGAGATGTCGTCGTTCGCCGAGGGCACGCGCACGGTCGCGCAGGCGCTGACCGAGGTCGACGGCCTGTCGGTCGTCGGCGGCGGTGACTCCGCCGCCGCGGTGCGCCAGCTCGGCTTCCGCGACGAGCAGTTCGGCCACATCTCCACCGGTGGCGGCGCGAGCCTGGAGTACCTGGAGGGCAAGACCCTCCCCGGCCTGGACGTCCTGGAGGGCGACGCATGAGCACCCGCACCCCGCTGATGGCGGGCAACTGGAAGAGCAACCTCAACCACCAGGAAGCGGTGGTGCTCGTCCAGAAGCTCGCATGGACGCTGCAGGACAAGAAGCACGACTCCGACCGGGCCGAGGTCGTCGTGATCCCGCCGTTCACCGACCTGCGCAGCGTCCAGACGCTCGTGGACGGCGACCGGCTCAAGATCCGCTACGGCGCCCAGGACGTCTCCGAGCACGACGGCGGCGCGTACACCGGCGAGGTGTCCGCGGCCATGCTGGCCAAGCTCGGCTGCTCCTACGTCGTCGTCGGGCACTCCGAGCGTCGCCAGCACCACGCCGAGACCGACGAGGTCGTCGCGACCAAGGCGCGCAAGGCAGTCACCGCCGGCATGACGCCGATCGTGTGCGTCGGCGAGGGCCTCGAGGTCCGTCAGGCGGGCGAGCACGTGGCCCACACGCTCGCCCAGGTCGACGGCTCGCTGGCCGGCTTCTCGCCCGAGGAGGTCGCCGAGCTCGTGGTGGCCTACGAGCCGGTCTGGGCCATCGGCACCGGCGAGGTGGCGACCCCCGAGGACGCCCAGGAGGTGTGCGCGGCGATCCGTGCGCGTGTCGCGGAGACCTGCTCTCCCGAGGCGGCGGCGTCGTTGCGTATCCTGTACGGCGGATCGGTCAAGGCGGCGAACGTCGCGTCGATCATGGCCCAGCCCGACGTGGACGGGGTCCTGGTCGGCGGCGCGAGCCTCGAGGCCGAGGAGTTCGCCGGGATCGCCCGGTTCTACGCCCTGCCGTCCGTCGGCTGAACGTCCTCCAGGACACCCAGAAAGGTCCGAAGTGGTCATCTTCTTCTCGGTCGCGCTCGCCATCAGCAGCTTGCTGATGATCGTGCTCGTCCTCATGCACAAGGGTCGCGGTGGCGGCTTGTCGGACATGTTCGGTGGTGGCGTCTCCAGCTCGTTGGGCGGGTCGTCCGTCGCCGAGCGCAACCTCGACCGCATCACCGTCGGCTTCGCCGTGATCTGGTCGGTGTGCATCGTCGCGCTCGGCCTGCTGCTGAAGGTGAGCAACTGATGGCCGCCGGAGCGATCCGGGGCAGCCGCATCGGCTCGGGCCCCATGGGCGAGGCGGAGCGCGGCGAGGCCGCGCCCCGCAAGGCCGTGACGTACTTCTGCCACAACGACCACCGCACGGTGCTGCAGTTCGCCATCGAGGCGGAGGCGCCGGAGGAGTGGGACTGCCCGCGCTGCGGCCTGCCGGCCAGCGTGGACGCCCAGAACCGTCCGGACGCGCCGAAGATCGAGCCGTACAAGACGCACCTGGCCTACGTGAAGGAGCGTCGCTCCGAGACCGAGGCCGTCGAGATCCTCGACGAGGCGCTCGCGCTGCTGCGCAGCCGCCGCAAGTCCGGCGAGGTCATCTTCTGATCCGCTGACGCGGACGGCGAAGGGCCCGGCACCCCGTGGGGGAGCCGGGCCCTTCGTCGTCGGTGGGTCAGCCGGGCAGCTGCGAGGCCGCCTCGGTGTCGAGGAACCAGCGGGTCTCGTCCAGGCCGCGCACGCCGGTGGCCGGGACCTCGGTGACGGGCTCGCCGGCGGCGGCGCGGGCCACGGCCTCGGCCTTGCCCTCGCCGCTCACGACGAACCACACGCGGCGGGCGTGGTTGAGCACCGGGAAGGTCAGCGTGAGCCGGTTCGGCGGCGGCTTGGGGGAGTCCTCGACGTCCACGACGGGGCGGACGGTCTCGTGCAGCTGGGCGAAGCCGGGGAACAGCGACGCCACGTGCCCGTCGGGCCCGACGCCGAGCAGCACGACGTCGAACGGGTCCGTGGGCAGCACCGCGGCGTACGCCTCGGCGGCCTCGGCGGCGGTGAGGCCGGCGTCGGTCGACGGGAAGGCGTGGACCCGCACGTCCGGGACGCCGAAGCGGTCCAGGAAGCCGTCGCGGGCCTGCTGGTCGTTGCGGTCCTCCGAGCCGGCCGCCACGAACCGCTCGTCGCCCCAGTACCAGTCGACGTCGCTCCAGTCGGCGGCGTCCGGGTCCATGCGCGCGAACGCCTTCGCGGCGATGGTGCCGCCGGTCAGGACGACCGTGGGACGGCGTCCCTCGGCCTGGGCGTCGCGCACCACCTGGGCGAGGGCCGCGTTGAGCGCGTCGACGAGCGCCTCGGGACCGTCGTGGACGTCGTGGGTCATCGGGTGCCCTTCTCCAGCATGTGCTTGACGGTGGACTCGTAGACGTCGTCGGCGTCCAGGCGGCGCAGGTCCTCGGCGAGCAGCTCAGGGACGGTGCGGGTCACCAGGGGAACCCGCCGCTCGGACGCCCCGGGCACCGAGAAGGTGGTGGTGTCGTCCTCGCGGGTGATGCGCACGTCGCCGTCGTCGGTGACGAGCCGCACGAGGCTGACGTGCGGGTAGGGGCCCTCGCCGAGCGAGACGTCGATGTTGAGCCGGTCCTCGAGCCACGCGGCGAGCAGGACGGCGGCCGGGTTGCCCGGCCCCGCGACGATCTCGGCCGAGCGCACCTTGGCCCGCGTCTGGTCCAGCGCCGCGGCGAGCAGGCCGCGCATCGGCGTCAGGCGGGTCCAGGCCAGGTCGGTGTCGCCCGGCTCGTAGCGCCGGGCGACGGCGCGCAGCGCGTGCACCGGCTTGCTGCTCGCCTCGGAGTCGGTGAGGCGGCGCTGCGCGAGCCGGCCGATGGGGTCCTCGGCCGGGTCGGCCGGCGCCTCGCCGGGCCACCAGACGACGACGGGGGAGTCGGGCAGCAGCAGCGGCAGCACGACCGACTCGGCGTGCTTGACCAGCCGGCCGGACATGCGCAGCAGCACCGACTCGCCGGACGTCTCCTGACCCACCCGCACCTTGGCGTCGAGCGTGGCCGTGCCCCGCCCGCTGCCGCGGATGACGCCGATGACGCGCGCCGGGTGCTCGCGCGCCAGGTCGGTGGCGTCGCGCAGGGCGTCCGCGACGCCGTCCTCGTCGTGATGACCACGAAGGTCAGCACCATGTCCATCGCCGGGCTGCCGGAGGCGACCCGCGCCTTGACCATCGCCCGGGCGATCTCCGAGGCGTTGGTGTCCTTGAGCTCGATCTGCATCAGTGCGTCACTCTCGTCTCACGGACGCCGCCAGCGACGACCGTCGCGGGCGAGCATCTTGTCGGCGGACTCGGGGCCCCACGTGCCGGCCGGGTAGGTGTCGATCCGCTTCTGCCGCGCCCAGTGCTCGATGACCGGGTCGAGGATGCGCCAGGACAGCTCGACCTCCTCGTGCTGGGGGAACAGCGGCGGGTCGCCGAGCAGCACGTCCAGGATGAGCCGCTCGTACGCCTCGGGGCTGGACTGCACGAACGTGCCGCCGTACGCGAAGTCCATGTTGACGTCGCGGATCTCCATGGTCGTGCCGGGCACCTTGGCCCCGAAGCGCAGCGTGACGCCCTCGTCGGGCTGGATGCGCATGACCAGGGCGTTCTGGCCCAGCTCCTCGACCTCGAGCTTGCTGAACGGCAGGTGCGGCGCCTGCTTGAACACCACGGCCACCTCGGTGACGCGCCGGCCCAGCCGCTTGCCGGCCCGCAGGTAGAACGGCACGCCGGCCCAGCGGCGGGTGCCGATGTCGACCCGGATCGCGGCGTACGTCTCGGTGAGCGAGTCCGGCGGGATGCCCTCCTCGTCCAGGTAGCCACCGACCTCGACGCCGCCGGCCCAGCCCTCGACGTACTGCGCTCGGGCGGTGTGCAGGTCGAGCCGCTGCGGCGGACGGGCGTTGGCCAGGATCTTCTGCTTCTCGATGCGCAGGCTGGACGCGTCGAAGGAGACCGGCTCCTCCATCGCGATGAGCGCCATGAGCTGCAGCAGGTGGTTCTGGATGACGTCGCGGGCCGCGCCGATGCCGTCGTAGTAGCCGGCGCGGGTGCCGATGCCGATGTCCTCGGCCATCGTGATCTGCACGTGGTCGACGTAGTGGTTGTTCCAGATCGGCTCGAACATCCCGTTGGCGAAGCGGAAGGCCAGGATGTTCTGGACCGTCTCCTTGCCCAGGTAGTGGTCGATCCGGAAGACGCTCTCGCGCGGGAAGACCTCGGCGACGGCGGTGTTGAGCTTCTGCGCGGACTTCAGGTCGTGGCCGAACGGCTTCTCCACGACCACGCGACGCCACGAGCCGTCGTCGTCGGGGTCGGCGAGCCCGTGCTGCTTGAGCTTGCTGACCACGACGTCGAAGAACGCCGGCGGGATGGACAGGTAGAAGGCGTGGTTGCCGCCGGTGCCCTGCTGCTGGTCCAGCTCCTTCATCGTGGACGCGAGGTTGAGCCACGCCGCGTCGTCGTCGAAGGTGCCGGGGACGAAGCGCAGGCCGGCCGCGAGCTGCTCCCAGACCGACTCGCGCCACTGGGTGCGCGCGCCGGCCTTGGCGGCCGCCTTGGTGCGCTCGGCGAACTCCTCGATCTCGAAGTCGTGCCGGGCGAAGCCGATGAGCGAGAAGCTCGGCGGCAGCAGGCCGCGGTTGGCCAGGTCGTAGATGGCCGGGATCAGCTTGCGCTGGGCCAGGTCGCCGGTGACGCCGAAGATCACGAGCCCGCACGGGCCCGCGATGCGCGGGAGCCGTCGGTCGTTCGGGTCGCGCAGCGGGTTGGTGTAGCTCATCCGAGCGCCTCCCGGAGGCGGGCCAGGCCCGCGTCGACGTCGTGCAGGTGCAGGCTCAGCACCGGGCGTCCCTTCTCGCGCAGGACCTTCGCGTCGCCCGCGGCCTGGGAGCCGATGAACGAGCCGAAGCTGAAGTCGCGTCCGGGCACGTCGAGGTCGCGCAGCGGCTCGCCGGTGACCTGCAGGTACACGCCGGTCGACGGGCCGCCCTTGTGGTACTGGCCGGTGGAGTGCAGGAACCGCGGGCCCCAGCCGAACGTCACCGGACGCCCGAGTCGGGCGGCCAGCGTCTCGCGGACGACCGCGAAGTCGGCGTGGGCCTGACGGTCCAGGTAGACCTGCACGGCCAGGTAGCCGTGCTCGCGGTCGATCGAGCCGAGCAGCGTGGCCAGCGCCTCGGCGAGCGTGCTCGCGTCGGTGCCGTACAGGTCGATGCCGGCGTCGGTGGCGTCCGGCTCGGACTGCTCCCCGCCGCCGCCGAGCAGGTCGCGAGCGGCCTGCTTGGCGCTCTCGACGTCCGGTTGGTCGAACGGGTTGATGCCGATGAGCCGCCCGGCGTGGGCGGTGGCGTGCTCCCACAGCAGCATGAGCGCCCCGAGGTCGCCCTCGACCGCGGCGGCGAAGCCCGACTCGGCGGTCGGCGCCCGGTCGGCGCCGATCGTGACCAGGACGCTGTCGGCCGTGCTGGGGGAGAAGCCGGGGGCGTCCTCACCGGGCACGACGACGGGCAGCACGCCCTTGCCGTCCTTGCCGGTGGACTCGGCGACGAGCTGCTCGATCCAGTCGCCCAGGCCGTGGCCGGTGCGGTCGGCCAGGACGAGCTTGTCGGCGCCGGCACGGTTGGCCAGCCCGATCAGCCCGCCCAGGACGAGCGCGGGGTTCGCCACGCCGTCGGCGGCGAGCTCGGTGGCGACGGCGCCGCCTGGTCGAGCAGCGTGCCGATCGGGGCGCCGGCCAGGCCGCTCGGCACGAGGCCGAACGCGGTGAGCGCGGAGTAGCGGCCGCCCACGTGCGGGTCGGCGGCGAAGTGCCGGTAGCCCGACTCCTGCGCCACCTGCTCCAGCGGCGAGCCGGGGTCGGTGACGACGACGATGCGCTCGGCCGGGTCGATGCCCGCGTCACGGAAGGCCTGCTCGTAGGCGCGGCGCTGGCTGTCGGTCTCGACGGTGCCGCCGGACTTGCTGGAGACGACCACGACGGTGCGCTCCAGGTCGGTCTCGAGCGCGTCGCGCACCATGTCGGGCTGGGAGGAGTCCAGGACGACGAGCGGCACGCCGGCGGCGCGGCAGATCACCTCGGGCGCGAGCGACGAGCCGCCCATGCCGCACAGGACGACCCGGTCGACGCCGCGGGCCGCGAGGTCGGCGCGCAGCTGCGCGACCTCGTCGACCAGCGGACGGGACGTCTCGTGCAGGGCCACCCAGGACAGCCGGATCGACGCCTCCTCGACGGCGGCCGGGCCCCACAGCGTGGGGTCCTGGGCGGTCAGCCGGGACGCGACCGCGTCGTCGACCTGGTGGGCGACGACGTCGTCGAGGGCGGCGTGGTCAGGGACGTGGACGTGGACCGCGACCATCGATCAGGCCTTGTCGAGCTCGCCCTGGACGGTCTCCAGGAGCTCGGCCCAGGAGGCGTCGAACTTCTGCAGGCCCTCGTCCTCGAGCACGCGGACGACGTCGTCGTAGGCGACGCCCTGCTCCTCGAGCTGGGCGAACAGCGCCCGCGACTCGTCGTAGGTGCCCGTGACCCGGTCGCCCTCGACCTCGCCGTGGTCGGCGAACGCCTGGAGCGTCTTCTCCGGCATCGTGTTGACCGTGCCGGGGACGACGAGCTCGGAGACGTAGAGCGTGTCGGGCAGCGCCGGGTCCTTGACGCCGGTCGAGGCCCACAGCGGACGCTGCACGTTGGCGCCCTGCTCCTTGAGCGCGGCGAACCGCTCGCTGCCGAAGACCTGCTCGTAGGCCTCGTAGGCCAGGCGGGCGTTGGCCAGGCCGGCCTTGCCGCGCAGCGGGCTGTCCTCGGGCAGGCGCTTGTCGATCTCGGAGTCGACGCGGCTGACGAAGAACGACGCCACCGAGTGGATCTGCGACAGGTCGCGGCCCTCGGCGACGGCCTGCTCGAGGCCGTACAGGTAGGCGTCCATGACCCCGCGGTAGCGCTCGAGCGAGAAGATCAGCGTCACGTTGACGCTGATGCCCGCGGCGATCGTCGCCGCGATGGCCGGCAGGCCCTCCTCGGTGGCGGGGATCTTGATCAGCAGGTTGGGCCGGTCGACCTTCTCCCACAGCTTCTTGGCCATGGCGACGGTCGCGTCGGCGTCGCGGGCCAGGCCCGGCTCGACCTCGATCGACACGCGGCCGTCGACGCCGCCGGTCGCGTCGAAGACCGGACGCATGATGTCGCAGGCCTGCTGCACGTCCAGCGTCGTGATCTCGAAGACGGCGGTGTCGACGTCGGCGCCGGCGGCCTTCAGCTCGCGCACCTGCGGGTTGTACTTCTCGCCCTTGGCCAGCGCGGAGGCGAAGATCGTCGGGTTCGTCGTGACGCCGACGACCGACTGCTCCTTCACCAGCTCGGCGAGGTTGCCCGTCTCGATGCGCTCGCGCGACAGGTCGTCGAGCCAGATCGACACTCCCGCGTCGGACAGGGCCTGGAGTCGTGCATTCATGCTGTTCTCCTTCGGGTGCGGGACGATCAGGCGCCGGTGGCCGCGTTCTGCTGCCGGCCCTCGGGGGCGTCGGGGTTGTCACCCGGGCCCACGGGACCGGCAGGACGCGCGTGGAACGGGGCCACGGGCTCGCCCGCCGCGGCGGCGATCGAGTCCTTGGCGGCGGCCACGACGGCGTCGGTCGTGAGGTGGAAGTTCTCGTAGAGGGTCTGGTAGTCGGCCGAGGCACCGTAGTGCTCGAGGCTGACGATGCGGCCGGCGTCGCCGACCACGTCGCGCCAGCCCAGGGCCACACCGGCCTCGACGCTGACCCGGGCGCGCAGCGACGGCGGGATGACGCTGTCGCGGTACGCCTCGTCCTGCTGCTCGAACCACTCGCGCGACGGCATCGAGACGACGCGGGCGGCGACGCCCTCGGCGGCCAGCACGGTGCGGGCCTCGACGGCGATCTGCACCTCCGAGCCGGTCGCGACCAGGATGACGTCGGGGGTGCCGCCCTCGGCCTCGAGGAGCACGTAGGCGCCCTTCGCGGTCAGGTCGGCCGAGCCCCACTCGGTGCCGTCGGCGTCGGTGCCGCGCGGGAACGTCGGCAGGTTCTGCCGGCTCAGCGCGAGCGCCGCGGGACGGTCGTTGAGCCCGAGCAGCGTGCGCCAGGCGGCGACCGTCTCGTTCGCGTCGGCCGGGCGGATGACGTCCAGGCCGGGGATGGCGCGCAGCGCGGCCAGGTGCTCGACCGGCTGGTGGGTCGGGCCGTCCTCGCCGAGGCCGATCGAGTCGTGGGTCCAGACGTAGGTGACCGGCAGCTCCTGCAGCGCCGCGAGGCGGACCGCCGGGCGCATGTAGTCGCTGAACACCAGGAACGTGCCGCCGTACGGACGCGTGGGCCCGTGCAGCGCGATGCCGTTCATGATCGAGCCCATGGCGTGCTCGCGGATGCCGAAGTGCAGCACGCGGCCGTACCAGTCGCCGCTGAACTTCGCGGTGGAGCGCTGCGGCGGCAGGAAGGACGGCTCGCCCTTCGGGGTGGTGTTGTTGGAGCCGGCGAGGTCGGCCGAGCCGCCCCACAGCTCGGGCAGCACCGGGGCGATCGCGGTCAGCACGTCGCCGGACGCGACGCGGCTCGCGACGCCCTTGGCGTCGGCCTCGTAGGTCGGCAGCGCGTCCTCCCAGCCCTCGGGAAGCCTGCGCTCGGCCAGACGGTCGTACAGCGCGGCGGCGTCGGGGTTGCCGGTGCGCCACGCGTCGAGGTGCTTGCTCCACTCGGCCTGCAGCTGCTGGCCGCGCTCGCGCGCCTGCTGCGTGTGGACGAGGACCTCGTCGCTGACGGCGAACGTCTCGTCCGGGTCGAAGCCCAGCAGCTCCTTGGTGGCGCGGATCTCGTCGTCGCCGAGGGCCGAGCCGTGCGAGGCGCCGGTGTTCTGGGCGTTGGGGGCCGGCCAGGCGATGATCGTGCGCAACCGGATGAACGACGGCTTGTCGGTGACCTGCTTGGCCGCCTGGATCGCGTCCCACAGCGCGTGGACGTCCTCGGAGTAGCCGGTGCCGCCCTGCGTCCAGTCGACGGTCTGGACGTGCCAGCCGTAGGCCGCGTAGCGGGCCGCGACGTCCTCGCTGAAGGCGACGTCGGTGTCGTCCTCGATCGAGATGCGGTTGTCGTCGTAGACGACGGTCAGGTTGCCCAGCTGCTGGTGGCCCGCCAGGGACGAGGCCTCGGCCGAGACGCCCTCCTGCAGGTCGCCGTCGGAGGCGATGACGTAGACGTCGTGGTCGAACGGGCTGGTGCCCGCGGCGGCCGTCGGGTCGTACAGGCCGCGCTCGCGGCGGGCGGCCATCGCCATGCCGACGGCGTTCGCGATGCCCTGGCCCAGCGGACCGGTGGTGACCTCGACGCCGGGCGTGTGGCGGTACTCGGGGTGGCCCGGCGTCTGGCTGCCCCACTGGCGCAGCGACTTGAGGTCGTCCAGCGTCATCGGGTAGCCGGCCAGGAAGAGCTGGATGTACTGGGTGAGGCTGCTGTGGC
Organism: Aeromicrobium sp. PFPM2_SD2; assembly: GCF_057364525.1. Taxonomy (NCBI): domain Bacteria; kingdom Bacillati; phylum Actinomycetota; class Actinomycetes; order Propionibacteriales; family Nocardioidaceae; genus Aeromicrobium; species Aeromicrobium sp. PFPM2_SD2. The sequence goes on along the minus strand of NZ_JBNFNZ010000017.1, from coordinate 3,520 downwards.
CGCACGAGAGCACGAACCGGTCGCGGCCGGCCCACTGGGGATCGGCGGGGCTGTGCCGCATCACCTTCTGGTAGAGCAGGTAGGCCGCCGGGGCGAGGCTCATCGCCGTGCCCGGGTGCCCGTTGCCTGCCTTCTGGACCGCGTCCGCGGCCAGCAGCCTGATGGTGTCGACGGCCTTCGCGTCGACCTCGTTCCACTCCAGAGCCGTGGTGACCACCGTGTGGATTCCTCCTGTGATGGGGTGTGAGAGACGTCCCGCATGCCTGCGTCGTCCACACTATCGCTCGCCGCGTAGACTGCTCAGCGTGACCGACGTTCGTACCGACGATGCTCCTGACGTCGACGCGGCGACGTCGCACGCCCCCCGAGCCAGCGCCCGTGAGGTGCTGCTCGCGTACGTCGCGCTCACCAAGCCGCGCATCATCGAGCTGCTGCTGCTGACGACGATCCCGGTCATGTTCGTCGCGGCCGAGGGCGTCCCGTCGCTCGGCCTCGTGCTGGCCACCTTCGTGGGCGGCACCCTGTCGGCGGGCAGCGCCAACGCGCTCAACTGCGTCTACGACGCCGACATGGACGCCAAGATGCGGCGCACCCGGCGTCGTCCGCTCGCGCGCCACCAGGTCACCCCGCGCGCCGCGCTCGTCTTCGGCCTCGTGCTGGGCGTCGTGTCGACGCTCATGCTCGGCCTGCTCGTGAACTGGCTGTCGGCCGCGCTCGCGCTGACCGCCAACCTGTTCTACGTCCTCGTCTACACGATGGTGCTCAAGCGCCGCACGTGGCAGAACGTCATCTGGGGCGGCGCCGCCGGCTGCTTCCCGGCGCTCATCGGCTGGTCGGCGGTCACCGGCGAGCTCGCGTGGACCCCGGTCGTCATGTTCATGGTCGTGTTCTTCTGGACGCCGCCGCACACCTGGGCGCTGGGCATGCGCTACCGCGAGGACTACGCGCCGGCGGCGTCCCGATGCTGCCGGTCATCGCCTCGTCCGACACGGTGTCGAAGCAGATCGTGCTCTACACCTGGCTGACGGTCGTCACGTCGCTGGTGCTGTGGCCGGTCGCCGGGACCGGCTGGTTCTACCCGGCCGCGGCCATCTCGCTGGGCATCGTGTTCCTCGTCGAGGCGTACGACCTGCGCTCGCGGCCGCGACACCGAGGAGCTGTCGGTCATCAAGCCGATGCGCCTGTTCCACTTCTCGAACGCGTACCTGGCGCTGCTGTTCGTCGCCGCCGCGGCCGACCCCTTCCTGCGGTGATCCCGGCCGACTGGACGCCGCACCGGCGTCCGGGCGACCGCGAGGTCGTCGGCTGGCTGGCGCCGGCGGGCGACGACGTGGTCCCGATGTCGCTGCTGGGCGTGCCGCTCGGGAGCCGACCGACTGGGTGTCGGCCGAGGAGGTCCTCGAGGCGGCCGGGCTGCGCTGGCTGGCCGCGCCGCTGTGGCTGCGCGAGGACGACGGCTCGCGTCGCCGGGTCGTGGTGCTCGAGATCGACGCCGAGCGGGTGGTGCTGGGCGACGCCGACAGCGCGCTCGTGGTCGGTCGACCGGCCGAGCTGTCCTGGCGCACGGTGGTGGAGCTGCCGACGCACCGGCTGGAGTCCTGAGCCTGCGGCACGGACGCCTCCGCGGGCAGTAGGTTCGCCTCGTGCAGAAGCAGATCGTGGGTGCCCTCGCCGTCGTCGTGCTGGCCGTCGCGTCCTGGTGGGCGTGGATGGGCTGGGACTCCGAGTACCAGGTCGACCCGGCGACCCGCGTCGCGTCCGGTCCCTACGAGGCCTGGCAGGTCGTGGGCTCGGCGCTGTGCGTCGTCGTCCTGGTCGTCGTGGCCACGCTCGCGCTGGGCCGTCGCACCGCGGTGCTCGCGACGACGCTGGGGTACACGCTCGGCTGGTGCGTCACGTCGCTGCCCGACGACGAGTCCGGCCTGGCCGTGGTCGGCGCGATCATGGTGCTCGTCGGCGTCGGCCTCGGCACCACCGTGGTGGCGCTCGTGGTCGACGGGCTGCGCCGCACGCGGACGTCCTGACCACCGGGACCGCTAGCGTGGCGGCGTCCGTCGCCGACCCCGAGGAGCCTCGCATGTCCGTCGACCCCACCGGAGCCGACCTCAAGCGGTTCCTGGCCGAGGACCCGGGCGGTCCCGTGGTGATGCTGAACCTGCTGCGGTTCGCCGAGGGCGGCCGCGCCTCCTACGACGCGTACGCCGCGGGCATCGGCCCGTTCCTGCGGTCGGTCGGCGCGCGGGTGGTCTACTCCGGCGACACCTCGACCGCCCTGGTGGCCCCGGACGGGCACGACTGGGACGCCGTGCTGCTCGTCGAGTACCCCAGCCGCGAGGCGTTCTGCCGCATGGTGGCCGACCCCGACTACCAGCGGATCACCGAGCACCGGACGGCGGCGCTGTCGCACGCGGTGCTGCAGGCGACGACGCCCTGGCGCTGAGCGTCCGGGTGCTCAGGCCACCGGCACGGGCGCCGCGCGACGCTCGCGGACGCTGACCAGCTGCCACGTCGCCAGCGCCATCAGCACGGTGGCGCCGACCATGTGCGCGGTCACCAGTGCGACCGGCACGTCGTTGACGTACTGGACGTAGCCGATGACGCCCTGCGCGAGCTCGGCGGCGAGCAGGCACGCGGTCGCCACCAGCGCGGTGCGCGGGCCGCGGCGCAGCGCGACCAGGCAGGCGAGGGTCAGCACGACCAGCACCGCGACCGCGTAGCCGTGGACCGTGCTCCACACGTCGGGGCGCAGGTCGTTGCGCGGGGCGTCCGCGTCACCGGCGTGCGGGCCGCTGCCGGTCACGATGGTGCCGAGGTAGACGACGACCCACAGCGTCACGAACGTCGCGCGGACGAGCCACAGCGGCACCGCCGCGACCGGGCCGGGCTCGGCGCCCCGGACGAGCCGCAGCAGCAGCACCGACAGCGCGATGAGCACCATCGACAGCATGAAGTGCAGCGACACGACCCACGGGTTGAGGTCGGTGAGCACCGTGATGCCGCCGACCACGCCCTGGGCCGGGATGCCGAGCGCGATGAGCACGGTCAGCCACGCGGCCCGAGCGGGCGCCTCGGCCCAGCGGCGCACCGCGAACCAGGTCGCGACGGCGACGGCGATGAGCACGTAGGTCAGCAGCCGGTTGCCGAACTCGATGACGCCGTGCAGGCCGAGGGCCGAGTGGGGCACGAACGACTCGTCCGTGCAGCGCGGCCAGGTCGGGCAGCCCAGACCCGACCCGGTCAGGCGGACGAGCCCGCCGGTGACGACGATGACGCAGTTCGAGACGAGCAGGGCCCAGGCCCAGCCGACGACGAAGCCCTGCGTGGGGCGGCGGAAACGGTCGAGCACGGTCACTCCCAGCGGAAGGTGCGGGCGGTCGCGGCCGCGCGGCGGCGGCCGGTCGAGCTCGAGGGCACGGTCGGTGGCGGTCATGAGTGATCTCCGTAGAGCTGGTGCTTCTGGATGTACTGCACGACGCCGTCGGGCACGAGGTACCAGACGGGCTGCCCGCGCTCGGCGCGC
>NZ_JBNFNZ010000016.1:0-15642 GCF_057364525.1 Aeromicrobium sp. PFPM2_SD2 | reverse complement strand
CGCGCGCGCCGCGCCGTGACGACCTGTGACCTGTGTCTCCCTGCGCTGGTCCCGCCGCTCATTACCGTGGCTCTGGACTCGCCCTTACCAAGGAGTAACCATGGCCGACACCAGCACGATGCCGCCGCCCGCGAGCAGCGACCAGCGTCCGCCGAGCTCCTCGCCGACCCAGCCGATGAACGGCGAGCCGATCGGGCCGCCGCCCATGAAGACCATGAGGTAGAGCGCCGCGACGCGCCCGCGCATCTCGGGGTCCGACGTCATCTGGATCGTCGCGTTCGCCGCGGTGACCATGGTCAGGGCGGCCAGGCCGACGAACGGCAGGATCAGGGCGTAGGTCAGGTAGGTCGGCATGAGCCCCGCGGCGATCTCCAGCACCGCGAACACCAGCGCCGCGCCGACGACCAGGCGCAGGCGCGGCCGGGCCCGGCGGGCGGCGATGAGCGCGCCGGCCAGCGAGCCGATCGCCATGACCGACCCCAGCACGCCGTACTCCCCCGCGCCCTCGCCGAACACGTCGGTGGCCATGAGCGCGCTGGTCATCTGGAAGTTCATGCCGAACGTGCCGACGAAGAACACCGTGGTGAGGATCAGCACCAGGTCCGGGCGCGAGCGCACGTAGCGGACGCCGTCGCGCACCGCGCCCTTGCCGCGGCGCGAGACCGGGGCCGGGTGGAGCTGGTCGACGTCCAGGCGGGTCATCGACCACAGCACGGCGAAGTAGCTCAGGCCGTTGACGAGGATGACCCAGCCCGCGGCGCCCGCGCCCGAGCCGAGCGCGGCGATGAGCAGGCCGGCGACGGCCGGGCCGATCATGCGCGCGGCGTTGAACGAGGCCGAGTTCAGGCCGACCGCGTTGGGCAGGTCGTCACGCGAGACCATCTCGCCGACGAACGACTGGCGCGCCGGGGCGTCGAAGGCGGTCGCGACGCCGAACAGGAAGGCGAGGACGTACACGTGCCAGGTCTGCACGACGCCGGTCACGGCCAGCACGCCCAGGGCGAGGGCGGGAGCGGCCATGGCCACCTGCGTCCACATGAGGACGCGGCGCTTGGGGAACCGGTCGGCGACGACGCCGGCCAGGGGCGAGAAGAGCAGGGCGGGGAGGAGCTGGAGCCCGGTCACCAGGCCGAGGGCCGTGCCGCTGCCGGTCAGGACCAGCACCAGCCAGTCCTGCGCGACGCGCTGCATCCACGTGCCGACGTTGGAGACGATCGCTCCGGCGGCGTAGGTGCGGTAGTTGGGGACGGCCAGGGCCTTGAAGGTGGGGCTCGTACGGATCACTCGCTCTCGGACAGACGGTCGAACAGGACGGTGGCCTTGCGCAGGAGGGCTCGCTCGTCGGTGGACAGCGCGCGCAGGCGGCGGTCCAGCCAGGCGTCGCGCCGGGCGCGCTCCTCGGCGAGGACGTCCTCGCCCTTGCCGGACAGGCGGACCAGCACCTGGCGCCCGTCGTCGGGGTGCGGCTCCCGCAGCAGGAGGCCGTCGTCGACCAGGCAGCCGATGGTCCGCGTGACCGAGGGCGGGCTGACCCGCTCCCGATGGGCCACCTGCGAGGGGGTGCAGGGGCCGAGGAGGCGCACCGTGCCCAGCACCGACAGCTGCGTGGCGGTCATCGCCGAGTGGCGCTCCTGCCGCAGCCGGCGGTTCAGCCGGGCGACGGACGTCGCGAGCTTCTGCGCATCGGTAGGCACTTACTTAGCATAGTTCATTACCTGTGCTAACTAAGTCGTGAGCGGGTGGGCTCGCTCACCCGCGGCAGCGGGACGTGACGAGGGCCCGGCCTCAGGGGACGTCCGCGCGGCGCGCGTGCGCCGGTGCGGGCACGGCCGCGATCGCCGCCTCGGCGATGGCGCGCAGGTCGTCGAGGGTGCCGCCGTCGCGGGCGCAGCCGGACATGCCGCGCAGGACGGCGAGCAGGAACCAGGCCAGCTGCTCGGTGTCCACCGAGGCGTCGAGGTCGCCGTCACGGACCCCCTGGTCGAGGCGGTCCTGGAGCCGCTGGCGCAGGAGCGCGCGCTGCGGCTCGAGCCGTGGCTCGGTCAGCACCAGGCACCCGGCCGGCGTGGCCGGGTCGGTGTGGGCGCGGGCGGTGTCGTCCAGCACCCGGGCGACGGCCTCGCGCACGGTCGGCAGGGCCGTGGCGGCGTCGACGCCCTCGCACGTCCGCCGGAAGTACTCGGCCGAGGCCTCCTCGAAGAGCCGGTGCTTGTCGCCGAACGCCGCGTAGAGGCTGGGCGGCGTCACGCCCATCGCCGCCGTGAGCATGGCCACCGAGGTGCCCTCGTACCCCGTGCGCCAGAACTGCTCGACCGCCGACGCCAGGGCGGCGTCGCGGTCGAAGCTGCGAGGTCGGCCGGCCATGTCCCGAGCATAACGTATCGATCACTACAGAACGTGCTACGCTCCGAACCAATCAATAGCGATCACTACAGAATGGACGGTCATGGATCTCAACGGTGCGGTGGTGCTGGTCACCGGAGCGAACCGAGGCATCGGTGCGGAGTTCGTCGAGCAGCTGAAGCGACGGGGAGCGGCCAAGATCTACGCCGCCGCCCGCGACGCGGGCTCGATCCGGGCCGAGGACGTGCACGCGCTCGAGCTCGACGTCACCGACGCCGGGCAGGTCCGCGCGGCGGCGGCCGCGGCCGGTGACGTGCAGGTGCTCGTCAACAACGCCGGGATCTCCACGGGCACCGCGCTCGTCACCGGGGACGAGGCGGCCATCCGGCGTGAGATGGACACGAACTTCTTCGGGCCGCTGCTCATGACCCGCGCGTTCGCGCCGGTCCTGGCGTCGCACGGCGGGGGCGCGATCCTCAACGTCGTCTCGGCGCTGTCGTGGTTCACCGCCCCGGGCGCCGGCGCGTACGCCGCGTCGAAGGCGGCCGCCTGGATGCTCACCGACAGCACCCGGCTCGAGCTCGCCGCGCAGGGCACCCACGTCGTCGCCGTGCACATGGGCCTGGTCGACACCGACATGGCCCGCGGCGCGGACGGGCCGAAGATCGCCCCGTCCGCGCTCGCGAACGCCGCTCTCGACGCCGTCGAGTCCGGTGCGCAGGAGGTGCTCGCCGACCACTGGGCCCGGTTCGTCAAGTCCGGCCTGGCGCAGGATCCGCAGGCCCGCTACCAGCAGATCTTCGGCGCCCTGAGCGCCTGAGGGTCGCCCCCACGACACGACGAGGCCCCCGTCCGCCGCAGCGGTCGGGGGCCTCGTCGTGGGTGGTGCGAGCCGTCAGGCCTCGCCGCGCGAGAGCGCGCCGAGCAGGTCGCGGTTGAGCCGCGAGATGGTCGACAGCGGGATGCCCTTGGGGCAGGACGCCGTGCACTCGCCGATGTTGGTGCAGCCGCCGAAGCCCTCGGCGTCGTGCTGGGCCACCATGTTGATGACGCGCGAGTCGCGCTCGGGCTGGCCCTGCGGGAGCAGGCCCAGGTGCGTCACCTTCGCGGCGGTGAACAGCATCGCCGAGCCGTTCGGGCACGCCGCGACGCAGGCGCCGCAGGCGATGCACGTGGCCGCGGCGAACGCGTCGTCCGCGTCGTGCTTGGCGACCGGGGCCGCGTTGGCCTCGGGGGCCGAGCCGGTCGGCGCGGAGATGTAGCCGCCGGCCTGGATGATGCGGTCGAACGCGCCGCGGTCGACGACCAGGTCCTTGATGACCGGGAACGCCTTGGCCCGCCACGGCTCGATGTCGATGTGGTCGCCGTCCTTGAAGCTGCGCATGTGCAGCTGGCAGGTGGTGGTGACCTCCGGGCCGTGCGCCAGGCCGTTGATGACGATGCCGCACATGCCGCAGATGCCCTCGCGGCAGTCCGAGTCGAAGGCGATGGGGTCCTCGCCCTCGAAGGTCAGCTGCTCGTTGAGCACGTCCAGCATCTCCAGGAAGGACATGTGCTCGCTGACGTTGTCGAGGGCGTAGGTGACCATCTTGCCCTCGGCCTCGGCGTTCTTCTGGCGCCAGGCGCGAATGAAGATCCTCACTTGTAGCTCCTCGCCTTCATCTCGATGTACTCGTACGTGAGCGGCTCCTTGTGGAGCACCGGCTTGTCGCCGGCGAACTCCCACGCCGCGGCGTAGGCGTACTCGTCGTCGTGCCGCAGCGCCTCGCCGTCCTCGGTCTGGCTCTCGGCGCGGAAGTGGCCGCCGCAGGACTCGGCGCGGTTGAGCGCGTCGATGCACATGAGCTCGCCGAGCTCGATGAAGTCCGCGACGCGTCCGGCCCGCTCGAGGGACTGGTTGAGCTCCTCGTTGGTGCCCGTGACCTTCACGTTCGTCCAGAACTCGTTCTTGAGCTCGCGGATGAGCCCGATGGCCTTGAGCAGGCCCTCCTCGGTGCGCTCCATGCCGCAGTACTCCCACATGATGTGGCCGAGCTCCTTGTGGATGGAGTCGACCGAGCGCGCGCCGTTGATGCTCAGCATCTTCTGCACCCGCTCCTCGACCTCGCGCAGCGCCTCCACGACGGCCGGGTGGTCGTCGGGGACGGGCTCGAACGGGCCGGCGGCCAGGTAGTCCGGCAGCGTCGACGGCAGCACGAAGTAGCCGTCGGCCAGGCCCTGCATGAGCGCCGAGGCGCCCAGGCGGTTGGCGCCCTGGTCGGAGAAGTTGGCCTCGCCGGCGCAGTACAGGCCGGGGATGGTGGTCTGCAGGTCGTAGTCGACCCACAGGCCGCCCATGACGTAGTGCACGGCCGGGTAGACGCGCATGCCCGTCTCGTACGGGTCCTCGCCCGTGATGCGGGCGTACATGTCGAACAGGTTGCCGTACTTGGCCTCGACCGTCGCGCGGCCCATGCGGGCGATCGCGTCGGCGAAGTCCAGGTAGACGCCCAGGCCGCCGGGGCCCACGCCGTAGCCCTCGTCGCACGCCGTCTTGGCCGCGCGCGAGGCGATGTCGCGGGGCACGAGGTTGCCGAAGGCCGGGTAGCGACGCTCCAGGAAGTAGTCGCGGTCCTCCTCGGGGATCTCGCGCGGGTCCTTCTCCAGGTCGGCCTTGTTCTTGGGCACCCAGATGCGTCCGTCGTTGCGCAGCGACTCCGACATCAAGGTCAGCTTCGACTGGTAGTCGCCCGAGACCGGGATGCAGGTCGGGTGGATCTGCGTGAAGCACGGGTTGCCGAAGTAGGCGCCCTTGCGGTGCGCGCGCCACGTGGCGGTGACGTTCGAGCCCATCGCGTTCGTGGACAGGAAGAACACGTTGCCGTAGCCGCCGGTGCACAGCACCACGACGTCGGCGGTGTGCGCCTCGATCGCGCCGGTGACCATGTCGCGCGTGACGATGCCGCGAGCCTTGCCGTCGACGAGGATGACGTCGAGCATCTCGTGGCGCTCGTAGCTCTTCACCGTGCCGGCCGCGATCTGGCGCTCGAGCGCCTGGTAGGCGCCGAGCAGCAGCTGCTGGCCCGTCTGGCCGCGCGCGTAGAACGTGCGGGACACCTGGACGCCGCCGAACGAGCGGTTGTCGAGCAGGCCGCCGTACTCACGGGCGAACGGGACGCCCTGCGCGACGCACTGGTCGATGATGTTCGCCGACACCTGCGCGAGGCGGTAGGTGTTCGACTCGCGGGCGCGGAAGTCGCCGCCCTTGACCGTGTCGTAGAAGAGGCGGTAGATCGAGTCGCCGTCGTTGCGGTAGTTCTTGGCCGCGTTGATGCCGCCCTGGGCGGCGATCGAGTGGGCGCGGCGCGGGCTGTCCTGGTAGCAGAACGTCTGCACGTTGTAGCCCTGCTCGCCCAGCGAGGCGGCCGCCGCGGCGCCGGCCAGGCCGGTGCCGACGATGATCACGTTGAGCTTGCGGCGGTTGGCCGGGTTGACCAGCCGCGCGTTGAACTTGCGCGTGTCCCAGCGCTGCTCGATCGGGCCGGCGGGGGCCTTGGTGTCGTGGATGTCCTCGCCGAGGTCGAACAGGTCGGGGAAGGCGGAGGTGTCGGTCATGCGTCAGCTCCCGAGTCCGAAGAAGAAGATGGCGGTGGGCGGCAGCAGGAAGCCGACCACGATGACGAGGGTCAGGACCCAGGCCAGCGCGGTGAGGCGGCTGCCGCGGCGGGTGTCGGCCCGGTTCTGGCCCAGCGACGTGAACGCGCTCCAGATGCCGTGCCACAGGTGGAAGCCGACCGCGAGCATCGCGACGACGTACGACAGGTAGACCCACCAGATCTCGAAGCCGTTGACGACGCGCTCGTACGGGCTGTCGCTCGAGCCGCCCGGGTGGATCTGGTTTCCGGTCAGGTGCAGCAGGTGGTAGACGATGAACAGCGCGATGACCAGGCCGCCCCAGCGCAGGGTGAAGGTCGCGTACGAGCGCTGCACGCCGCGGCGGTTCTGCTTGGAGTGGTAGCGCGTGCCGTTCTTGTAGCCGGCCGCCTGGCGGTCGCGGACCGCGAGGCGCACGGCCGAGTAGACGTGCAGGACGACCGACGCCAGCAGGACGACCCGGACGACCCACAGCAGGCCCTCGTGCGGCAGCATCGGCTCGCCGAAGGTGCGCAGGTGGTGCGCGTACTCGTCGAACCCGTCCTGGCCGGCGAAGACCTTGAGGTTGCCGTACATGTGCAGCAACAGGTAGCCGACCATGATCAGACCGGTGACGGCCATCGTGTACTTGAGGACCACCGTCGAGCGGCGGGCGCGCTTCAGTGCAGGCAGAGTGACCACCGGCTCACGGTACGCCCAACACTTCGATACGCGCCAAGAGCGACTGAGGCTGTCTTTCATAGCCGTTGGCTATGATGAACGGATGCACCTGCAGCAGCTCGCCTACTTCGTCGCGGTCGCCGAGACCCGCCACTTCACCCAGGCGGCCGACCTCAGCGGCGTCTCGCAGCCGAGCCTGTCCAAGCAGATCCGGGTGCTCGAGAACTCCCTGGGCACGCCGCTGTTCGTCCGCGACCGCGGCGGCGTCGAGCTGACCAGCGCCGGCGAGGCCCTGCTCCCCCACGCGCGCCGCATCCTCATCGACGTGGAGGCGGCGCAGCGCGCGGTGCACGAGGTCGCCGGCCTGCGCCGCGGCTCGTGCGCGTCGGCGCCACCCCGAGCCTGTGCGACGCGGCCCTGGCCGAGGGCGTCGCGCGCTTCCACGAGCGCCACCCCGGCATCGACCTCGTCGTCGAGGAGGGCGGCTCGCGGCTGCTGACCCAGGCCCTCGTGCGCGGACGCCTGGACGTGGCGCTGCTCATCGCCCCCATGGCCGACGTCCAGGACGACATCGTCACCGCCCCGGTGCTGCGCGAGCGCCTCGTCCTGGCCAGCCCGCTCGACGCCGACGTGCCGGACTCCCTGGACGTGGCCGACCTGCGCGAGGTGCCGCTGGTGATGTTCCGCGAGGGCTACGACCTGCGCGACGTCACCCTCATGGCCTGCCGCGCGCCGGCTTCACCCCGCGCATCGCGCTGGAGGGCGGCGAGATGAGCGCGGTCCTGCGCTTCGTCGAGACCGGCCTGGGGCACGCGGTGGTGCCGTCGATGGTGCTGGCGAACCGGCCGCAGCTGAAGGGCACGCCGCTCACCAACCCGGTGCTGGAGCGGACGGTGGCCATCGCCCACCGCGACGTGGCCTCGATGCCGCTGGCCGCCCGGGCGTTCACCGAGGAGCTCGCCGAGCACCTGGCCCGGCTGGAGCAGCCGGTCTAGGCGCCGCCGCGCAGCGCGTACGTGCGCCGCGGCACCCAGCCCACCGCGTCCTCGTGCAGGTACAGCGCGAACTCGGTGACCGTGAACTCGGCGCGGAAGTCGCCCAGCTCCTCGTAGGCCCGGTCCAGCGCGGCGTCGTCGAGGTTCTGCGCGACGGTGACGTGCGGGTGGAACGGGAAGGACGGCTCGGGGGCGTGGATCTTGTCGCGCACCCGCTTGGCCAGCATCTCGGTGTAGGAGATGCCCTGGCTGACCGCCACGAAGACGACCGGCGAGACCGGCCGGAAGGTGCCGGTGCCGCGCAGCCGCATCGTGAAGTGCGGCAGGGCGGCGGCCGCCTCCTCCAGCGCGGCGTCCACGCGGGGCAGGTCGGCGTCCTCGACCTCGGTGGGCGGGAGCAGCGTGACGTGGCTGGGGACCGTCTGGGCCATCGGGTCGCCGAACTCGGCCCGCTTGTCGCGCAGCAGCGACCCGTGGGGCTCGGGGACGGCGATGGAGACGCCGATGGTCACCATGGCGGTCAGCCCCGCTTCACGAACCCGGAGCGGTCGTAGACCAGGTCGAGCGTCGTCGCCGCGACCTCCCGGGCCTTCTCGGCGCCCGCCGCCAGGATGCGGTCGAGCTCGCCGCGGTCGTCCAGCAACGCCCGGGTGCGGTCGCCGAACTCGCCCACGAAGTCGGCCACCAGGTCGGCCAGCGCGACCTTGAGGTGGCCGTACTGCTGGCCGGCGTACTCCTCGACGATGTTGTCGATGCTGCGGTCGGTGAGCGCGGCGTAGATGGTCAGCAGGTTCGAGACGCCCGGCTTGGCCTCGCGGTCGAAGGCGATCTCGGTGCCCGAGTCGGTGACGGCCGAGCGGATCTTCTTCAGCACCTGCTTGCGCGAGTCGTTCAGGTCCACGACGCCGGCGTGCGAGGCGTTGGAGCCGCTCATCTTGGCCGTGGGGTCCTGCAGGTCGTAGATCTTCGCCGTGGCCTTGACGATGTGCGCCTCGGGCACGGTGAACGTCTCGCCGAAGCGGTGGTTGAAGCGCTGCGCGAGGTTGCGGGTCAGCTCGACGTGCTGGCGCTGATCCTCGCCGACCGGCACCTTGTCGGCCTGGTAGACCAGGATGTCCGCGGCCATGAGGATCGGGTACGTGAACAGGCCGACGCTCGCCGCCTCGGTGCCCTTCTTGGCCGTCTTGTCCTTGAACTGCGTCATGCGTCCGGCCTCGCCGAAGCCGGTGATGCCGTTGAGCACCCAGGCCAGCTGGGCGTGCTCGGGCACGTGGCTCTGCACGAACAGCGTCGAGCGCTCGGGGTCGACGCCCGCGGCCAGCAGCTGGGCGGCGGCGACGTAGGTGCGCTCGCGCAGCAGCGCCGGGTCGTAGTCGACCGTGATCGCGTGCAGGTCGGGGATGAAGTAGAACGCGTCGAAGTCCTCCTGCAGCGCCACCCACTGCTTGAAGGCGCCGAAGTAGTTGCCCAGGTGGTAGGAGTCGGCCGTCGGCTGGGCGCCGGAGAGGACGCGCGGACGGGCCGGGGTGGGGACCGAGGACATGCTGTGCATTCTGCCAGTCGCGGAACGCGGGCCCGCCGCTAGGCTCGGCCGGGTGAGCGGGGCGGAGCAGACGGTGCAGCAGTGGTCGGTGCCCGGACGGGTGAACCTCGTCGGGGAGCACCTGGACTACAACGGCGGGGCCTCGCTGCCCATCGCGATCGACAAGGGGTTCACCGTGAAGGCGCGGCCACGCCCCGACGACACGGTCAACGTGTGGAGCGGCGGCCAGAAGGCCTCGTTCCCGGTCGCCGTGCAGCCGGGCGACGTGAGCGGCTGGGCGGCGTACGTCGCCGGCACGGTCTGGGCCGCCCGCGAGGCCGGCCACCGGCTCGGCGGCGTCGACCTCGTCCTCGACAGCGACCTGCGTCCGGCGCCGGGCTGTCGTCGTCGGCCGCTGCTGACCTGCGGGGTCGCGGTCTCACTGGACTCGCTCGGTGGCTGGGAGCCAGGGCCCCACCGACCTCGCGATCTTGGCCCGGCGCGCCGAGAACGACTTCGTCGGCGCCCCCACCGGCCTCATGGACCAGCTGGCCGTCATGCACGGAAGCCGCGGGCACGCCGTGCGGGTCGACGCGGCCACCGAGCCGCCGGGCGTCGAGGTCGTCCCCATCGACTGGGAGTCCGCCGGGCTCGTCCTGGCCGTCATCGCCACCGGGGTCAACCACTCGCACGCCGACGGCGGCTACGCCGACCGGCACGCCGAGTCCCGCCGCGCGGCCGAGGCGCTCGGCGTCGAGCACCTGGCCCAGGTCGGGCTGGACGCCCTCGTGCGGCTGGAGGACGAGACGCTCAAGGCCCGCACCCGCCACGTCCTGACCGAGAACGCCCGGGTCAAGGCGTTCGTCCGGGCCGCGGCCGACGGGTCCTGGACGCAGGCCGGCACGATCCTCACCGCGTCCCACGCCTCGCTGCGCGACGACTACCAGGTCAGCGCCGCCGAGCTCGACGTCGCCGTCGACATCCGCAGGCTCGAGGCCGGCGCGCTCCGGCGCCCGCATGACCGGCGGCGGCTTCGGCGGCAGCGCCATCGCCCTGGTCGAGCGCGACAAGGCCCCGGCCATGGCCACGGCGGTCGAGGCCGCGTTCGAGCACATGAGCTGGAGGAAGCCCCAGGTCTTCCCGGTCAGCCCGTCCGACGGTGCTCGCCGCGTCGGCTGAGGCTCAGCGGCCGGCCGGCACCGCGGTGACGGCGTGGTCGGCCAGGATCCGGCGCAGCTGCGCCACCGCGCCGTCGACGTCCGACAGCGTCGACCGGTACCGCACGTCCAGGCCGTCCAGGACGCTGCCGGGCTCGACGACCGCCCACACGTCGGTGCCGCTGCCGGCGTAGTCCGACCACTTCGACGGCAGGTACGGGTTCACCGGGTACAGGTGCCGGGTGTGCGCGTCGTTGACCAGCAGGACGTCCATGCGCGTGGTCAGCTCGAGGAACTCCAGGTACGGCACGTACGGCGCCGGGTCGATGACGTCCGCGAGGCCGCGCGCGGCGACCTCGGCGCGCAGGGCGTCCGGGTCGGCGGTGAAGACGCGCAGCACGACGCGGCGGCGCTCGTCCGGGGCCAGCCGCTCGAGCGCGTCGACCACCTCGGTCAGACCGCGCGTGGCGTAGAAGGCGCCGAAGTAGGCGACGTTGACCCGGTCGGGCACGCGCTCGACCGCGGCCCGCCGGCGCGAGTAGAACTCGCGCGGCAGGGTCGGGTGCGGCAGGACGACGGAGCGCGCCCGCACCGCCTCGGCCAGCGCGCGGTCCGGGTGGTAGCCGAGCATGAAGGTGCGCTGGTTCTCGTTGGTGAAGTGCACCTCGTCGGCGAGCACGTAGGCGACGAGCTCGACCAGCTCGGGAACGGTCACGTCCGGGTCGAGCGGGTGACCGGCCGCCGCCAGCCCCTCCGCGAGGGTGTCCAACACCCATCCTGGAGCCACATCGGCGGTCCTCCGGCCCCCATAGGCGTCCCACACGACCGGGTCCGAGAACTCCGCGACCCAGTGGATCCCGGGCCAACGGAGCTTAATCAGGGCCGCGAGGAGATGCGAGCCCGGCAACAACGCACGGCTGTAGACGGTGCGATACTCACCCTTATCCGCGACCCACCGCTCCACTTGCCGCAAACCTCGGATGCAGAAGGCTTGCAGCGAGCGCCACCCGAAGACGGTCGGCGGTACGGAAGCCTGGAAGTGGCGGCCCACAAAAGGACCAGCAACGTCCTCGATGCTCGGATCGATGCGTCGCAGGTGCTGCATGTCGTTCGACACGACGTCGAACACCCGTCCGCTGGCTCTCAGCCGGCGAGCGGCCACTCGCGCGCTGGTGTCCTCGAAGGGCATGAAGGTGTATAGGACGGCGAGGTCCCGCGCCACGTAGTGCTGCAACCACCGTTTCGAGATGACGTCCTCCAACCCTCGCTCACGGACGTCCTCGAGAATGCGGAGATGTGCCCCGGGGTCGTGCTCGAGAAATCGCGCTACCGGCTCCAACTGTGCCCGCACCAACGTTTCACGCAGCTCCTGCACTTCCTTCGCTTTTGGAGAGCGCTCCATCAGACGCTCAATGACGTCCAGACGTTCCGACACCGAGAACGCATAGCTGCGTTCACGTCGCGACACCGAATCAGCACGCAGGACCCGGTGATAAACCGCGCCGTCCTCCACGGGGCACACGGCGAGGGAGAAGGGAGCCGCCGCGTACAGGTCGAACCAGTAGAGGACGTCCTCCCCACTCCCGAGGGTCTCGTCGAACCTCGCTGCTCTAGCCAGCGCGATTGGGACCAGCTTCGCAGCCACGAAACCGATCGGGGTCGCGAATCCGTCGAGCTCATGGACGCCACCAGCTCGACGACCGAGGTACCGCTCGATGTAGTTGTCATAGTCAGACGGACCCAACGACCCATCCGCGGCCATGGCCACATCGGCCACGTGCGCGATGGGAACGACGCCCTCAGCAGCGTGAGTCAACAGCGATTGCAACATGGTCGGCGACACCCAGTCGTCATCGTCGAGAAAGGTGACGAACCTTCCTTGAGCACCAGCGACGCCGAGGTTGCGGGCACGCGCGACACCCGCTCGCGGGGAGAACAGCAGCCGCACGTTCAGGTCAGGCCACTCACGTCGGACGTCGGCAACCACCGTATCGGTGCCGTCGCGCTTCCCGTTCAGCACCAGCACCACTTCGAACTCATCGGCGTCCAGAGTCTGGCGAGCCAGAGATCTCAAACATCGCCCCACAACGGCCGCACCCTGGTGAGTCGGGATCACAACCGAGATGCTCACCTGCTCGACCTCCGAGTGACCTGCTGCCACGTGCTCCCCTGTTGGTCGATTACGATGGCGCGGCACTCGCCGAGCCCATGGCAGTCTAGGCGACCGCGCTGGCAGCTCGGACCACGCCACTTCAGGGAGGACCGCCGTGACGCGCTTCGCGCGAGTAGTTTTGCTCTCGAACGATCCTGATCCCGCCGTGCGACGCTTGGGCAACGCAGCTGACGAATTGACGGTGGCCGACGAGCTTGACCATGTACCGGACCACTCCTCTGACGCGGTCCTGATGATCTCGGGCGACGTGGACAGGCAAGTCGTGGCATCGGCTATCAAGAGACCCTGGACGTCGATCGGGGTCGACCTCTCGCGACCCTTCGCCGCGAACGTGTTTTCCGAGCTCCACGGTCTCCGGATGCAGGAGACGGCTTGGATCGGCGACCTCCCCGTCGCTCTCTTGAGCGTCCATGGGGACGTTCCCCTCGAAACGCGAAGCTTCCGTCTCTACTCGAGTCTCCTCGTTGATAAGTTCCACGACCAAGACGCACTCGACCGCCAGCGTTTCGAGATCGCGAGACAGCAGCGTCTACTCCTCGCCGACCAGGCTCACTTCGAGTCGGAGCGTGAGGCCCTCTTACGCAAGGTCGTCAGGTTGGAAGGGCGGGTGGCTCGGTCTCGTCGGAGTGCCAAGCAGGCCGCCCGTCGGACAGCGCGGATCGAGCGGTCGCTGCCCTTTTGGTTGTTTTCACTCTCGAAGTCGGCGATGAGACGCCTCGGCGGAAAGCGCTGGGGCCTTGCTCTGAGCGGCTGTCTCGCCGTGGCGATCCTCGTGGGCCTCACCTGGACTGCCGCCCGCCTAGGTGAGATGGGGCTGGCCGCGCTCACGACTGGAGTCTTATCTCTGGTCCTGCTGGGATTCCTGATCTTGGCGCGTGCCGTGGCTCAGACCGCTACCGAACTAACTAGGAGCATCGAGCAGTCGACGCGATCCGTCACCGAGACAACGCGGAGGTTGCAGCGCAGCCAGCGTCGTAGCCACGCTCAATTGAATGAACTGCGTGCATCCCACGAGCAGATGATGCAGCAGGTTACGCGGACCGAACTGATCCTGAGCGAACGATCCGCGCCCTCTGCGCCTCCCACCTAGCGTTGCCCTCGCTGCGCGCCAGTCGAGACCCTGGTGCGATAGAACGAACGGATGGGGCCGGTCGTCCTGGGCCGCAGAGCGTCAACCAACACGCCGGCTTCGGCGAACCCGTAAACGCATGAAGGGGCCCGGGAATCACCCGACCCCGCTGGTTCCACGTACCACAGCGCACGCCGAGGTCGGTCCGGGAAGCCTGCGCCGCGAAGGTGCTCGTGATCGCGGGATCGTCACAAGTCGACTACGAGAACCGGGATCGCCGCCCTCGGGGCGCCGGCCGGGCCGGCGCCCCGTCCTCGGGTGACACACTGAGCCGGTGAGCAGCACCCGCATCGCGTACCAGGGAGAGCCCGGCGCCAACTCCCACATGGTCATCGACGAGAACTACCCCGACGCCGAGCCCGTCCCCTGCGCGTCCTTCGAGGACGTGTTCGCGGCCGTGTCCGCCGGCGACGCCGACCTCGCGATGATCCCGATCGACAACTCGATCGCCGGGCGGGTCGCCGACATCCACCACTTCCTGCCCACCTCGGGGCTGCACATCGTCGCCGAGCACTTCCTGCGCATCCGGTTCGCGGTCATGGGCACGCCGGGCACGACGCTGGACTCGGTCAAGACCGTGCACAGCCACGTCCACGCGCTCGGCCAGTGCCGCAAGATCATCCGGGAGCACGGCTGGACCCCGCTCATCAGCGGCGACACCGCCGGCGCCGCCCGCGAGATCGCCGAGGCGCACGACCCGACCCGCGCGTCCATCTCGCCGCCGCTCGCCGCGCAGATCTACGGCCTGGACGTGCTGGCCGAGGACGTCGAGGACGAGGACCACAACACGACCCGCTTCGTGGTGCTGTCGCGCGAGCCGCGGCGCGCCCCGGCCGGCGAGGGCCCGGTCGTGACGACGTTCGTGTTCAACGTCCGCAACCTGCCCGCCGCGCTCTACAAGGCGCTCGGCGGGTTCGCCACCAACGGCGTCAACCTGACCAAGCTGGAGAGCTACATGGTCGGCGGCGAGTTCACCGCGACCCAGTTCCTGTGCGAGGTCGACGGCCACCCCGACGAGCCGGGCCTGGCCCGGGCGCTGGAGGAGCTCGCCTTCTTCACCACCGACGTGGACGTGCTCGGGGTCTACCCGGCCTCCCCGTTCCGGGCCCGCTCGTGACCGAGGGGCTGCCCTGGCCGCTGTGCGTCCCGGTCCTCACCGACGGGGTCGTGACGCTGCGCGCGCACACGCCCGACGACGTCGACGAGCTGCACGCGATGGCGACCGACCCCGAGACGCAGCGCTGGACGTCGGTGCCCGCCGACCAGCCGCGCGAGGGCAGCGCCGACTTCGCGCTGCGCCAGATCCCGGCGTGGTGGGCCGACGGCACGAGCGCGGGTTCGCGATCGAGGCGCCGGACGACGACGGACGTCCGCGCTTCGCCGGCAACGTCGACCTGCGCGGCGGACCGGTGGCCAGCATCGGCTACGCGCTGGCGCCGTGGGCCCGTGGCCGCGGCGTGATGCGCAGCGCGGTCGACCTGGTCGTCCAGTGGGGCTTCGCCGAGCGGGGCGTGGAGTCGGTGCACTGGAGCGCCCACGTCGGGAACGAGGCGTCGCTGCGCGTCGCGCACGCCTGCGGCTTCGAGCTGCTCGGCACGAGCCCGGCGTCGCTGCACGAGCGCGGACGCGTGCTGGACGCGTGGACCGCCGTCATCCGCTTCGGCGACGCCCCCACCCCGCGCACCCGGTGGGCCGAGCCGGTCGTCGTCGAGGGCGAGCGGGTGCGTCTGCGCCCGCTGCGCGAGGGCGACCTCCTGCGCGTCGTGGAGGCGTGCAACGACCCGCTCACCCGGCAGTGGGTGGACGGGCTGCCGATGCCCTACACGCTGGCGAACGCGGCCGACTTCCTCGCCGAGTCCGTCTGGCACGCGGCCACCGGCGAGAAGGCCACGTGGGCCGTCGCCGACGCCGCCGACGACCGGCTCGCGGGGCTCGTCACCGTGATGGGCCTGCGCGGCCTGGACCCCACGTCCGGCGAGGTCGGCTACTGGCCCACCGGACGCCCGGGGCCGCGGGCTCGTCAGCGAGGC
>NZ_JBNFNZ010000015.1:0-15906 GCF_057364525.1 Aeromicrobium sp. PFPM2_SD2 | reverse complement strand
CGCAGGCCGACCCATCCGGCCACGAGCACCCCGGCGACCGGCAGCAGCGGCACGACCCACGGCACGAGCCCGGCGAGCAGCCAGGGACGCCGCGCGTCCTGCTCGTCGACCCTCCGGACGGCGCGGTCGACGAGCGGCGGGACGACCAGCAGGTAGACCAGCGGGACGGACAGGGTGAGCGCGATCGCGGCCCACGTCGGCTCGAGCAGCGTGAAGTCCGGTCCGTCCTCGTGCACCATCACCGCGCCGACCATGACGGTGCCGCCGACGACCGTGCAGGCCCGGGCGAACCAGCGCGGTCCGACGAGGAGTCCGCGCAGGGCGAGGTAGACACCGGCCCCGAGCACCCCCAGCACCGTCGCGAACGCCAGCAGGTTGAGCGTCCCGGCCAGCGTGACCTCGCCCATCGGGAACCCGTCGCTGGTGATGACGCCGTGGTCCTCGCGGTTGAGCCCCGCGAGCAGCCCCATGAAGAGGCGTCCGCCGACACCGCCGACGACCAGGCCGCCGAGGGCACCGACGAGCGAGGCGGCGCCCAACCGCTGCAGCGCGTGCACCGCGTCCGTCCGCCAGGCCGGTCGCGCGTCACCAGGACGCAGGGACGTGGTGGTCATGGCGGCTCCTTCCGTGCGCGGAGCATGCCACGACCCCGGGGTCGTCCGGCGCCAGCCGCCCGATGGCCCCCGCGATCGGGTTCCATGAGCCGTGCCCGACATCGACACGCCGCCCCGCACCCGCTCGCGCTCGGCTGCGCCCATCCCCCGGGTGACGCACCTGGTCGCGGCGATCGCCTTCTTCGGGGCCCTGGTCGGCGTCTCGATCGCGGACCACGGCCTGGTGGCCGAGGAGCCGGGTGGGGACGACGTGGACCTCGTCACCGTCCAGGGCTTCGGCGTCATGTGGTTCCTGGCGCTCTCCCCCGTCCTGCTCGAGGTGGCGGCGCTGCGAGCCGGACGCCGGACGCTCGCCCGGCTGCTGGCGATCGCGGGCACCGGCTTCATCGCGTTCGTCACGACGCTGCCCGTGACCCTCCAGCTGCAGTCGGCGGTGTCGCACGCCGAGGTCGTCACCGCGGCCGTGAACGACCTCGTGGTGCTCGGCGGCTACCTCGCGACGCTCGTCGCGCTGCATATCCTGCTGCGCCGCGGCACTCCCTGATCCGGCGTACGTCCTGTGAACGACGAAGGGCCGCTGCTCTCGCAGCGGCCCTTCGTCGTCTGGCTCCCCCGATTGGACTCGAACCAATAACCCTTCGATTAACAGTCGAATGCTCTGCCAATTGAGCTACGGGGGATCGGCCTCACCTTGCGGCTCAGCACGGTGCACCACCTTAGCAAGCCTCCCCCGGAGCTGTCGCATCGCCTCCCCTTCGCGTGTCCTGACCTGACTCACGGACAATCCCAGGCGCACCGCGACGTGCTCGCGCGAGCGCGGCGGACCGGGGGTCCCGTCGAGGCGGTGCCGCACGCGCAGGACGTCTGCGAGCGTCGTCTCCAGGGCGTGCACGGCCTCGCAGACCAGGCTCGCCGGCTCGTCGTCGCAGTCCGGGCTCCAGGGCACGGCCCGGTCCTGCTCGCGCAGGACGGCGCCGACCGCGTGGGCGATCCAGGGCCACGCGTACGTGGCCAGCCGGACGCCGCGTTGGGGGTCGAACCGGTCGACGGCCTCGATGAGCCGACCGGGCCGGCCTGGACCGCGTCGAGCAGGACGTCGTTGCGCGCGCCGAGGCGCAAGGCGTGCAGCGGCACGAGCCGCAGGGCCGACTCGATGAGCTCGGCGCGGGCCTGCGCGTCGCCGGACCGGCACCTCACCGCCAGGTCGCGCTCGCGCTCGGCGCTGAGCGGCGGCAGGGACAGCAGGCGGGTGACGAAGGCGTCCATGCGACGAGCGTCGTCGCGCGGGGGCTCGGCCGCGACCCCCAACCGGCTGCCTGTGGACGAGCGTCAGGCGCCCAGGGCGCGGTCGCGCAGGGCGCGGCGCTGCTCCTCGAGGGAGACCAGCTGCTGGAACAGGTCACGGTAGCCGTCGGCGTCCGCGGACGGGTCGGCCCGCTGCAGCCGGCTCTTCACGTCGGCGATGCGACGCATCAGCGTGACCTCCTGCAGCCGGGCGAGCAGCGACGCGACCACGCGCTCGGCCGTGTTCTCGCGCGAGCGCAGCGGGTCGGTGGCGCAGATCATCAGGATGCGGCGGGTGGCGTCGTCGAGCGCGTCGGCCACGCCGGGCAGCCACGAGGCGTCCTGACGCTCGGGCAGCCCGCGCGCCGACACCTCGCGCCAGATCGCCCGGGCCCGCGGGTGCGTGAAGTCGTCCTCGGTGATCTCGGCGACGTGCTTGCGGGCGATCTCCGGGTGCTGCACGACCGCCTTGAGCGCCTCGCGCTCGTCGGTGAACCGGGCCTCCCCCAGGCTGGGCTCGGGCGGCGCCGGCGGTGCGGCGGGACGCTCGTCCGCCGGGGCGGACGAGGGCGTGGACGCGACCTGCGGACGTCCCTGGGGGGCCGCGCCCTTGCCGGTGCGGCGGCGCAGCTCGGAGCGCACCTGGTCGACCTCGACGCCGACCTTCGTCGCGATCTCGCGGACGAACTCGTCGACCTTCGCCCGGTCACGGATCGCGGTGGCCAGACCGACCGCCTCGCGCACGGCGTCGACGCGCTGGTCACCGCGGTCCAGGTCGTACTTGGACAGGGTGTTGTCGAGCACGAAGCGGTACAGCGGGATGCGCGAGGCGACGAGCTGCTGGACGGCCTCGTCGCCGTCGGCCAGGCGCAGGTCGCACGGGTCCATGCCGCGCGGCTCGACGGCCACGTAGGTCTGGGCGACGAACTGCTGGTCGCCCTCGAACGTCCTGATCGCGGCGCGCTGGCCCGCGGCGTCGCCGTCGAAGGTGAAGATGACCTCGCCGTGGAACGCGTCGTGGTCGAGCATGATTCGGCGCAGCACGCGGGCGTGGTCCTCGCCGAACGCGGTGCCGCAGGTGGCGACCGCGGTCGTCACGCCGGCCTCGTGGCAGGCCATGACGTCGGTGTAGCCCTCGACGACGACCGCCTGGCTGGACGACGAGATCGAGCGCCGCGCCAGGTCGATGCCGTAGAGCACCTGGCTCTTCTTGTAGATCGGCGTCTCGGACGTGTTGAGGTACTTGGCCTCGATGCGGTCGTCGTCGAAGATGCGCCGGGCGCCGAAGCCGACGACCTCGCCGCTCATCTCACGGATGGGCCACAGCAGGCGTCCGCGGAAGCGGTCGTAGAGGCCGCGCGAGCCGCGTCCGGCCAGGCCGGCCACGACGAGCTCCTCGTCGCTGAAGCCGCGGCCCTTGAGGTGGGCGACGAGCGCCTCGCCGCTGCGCGGGGCGAAGCCCATGCCGAACGTCTCGGCCGCGGCCTGGGTGAAGCCGCGGTCGGTGACGAACGTGCGTCCGGCCTGCGCCTCGGGGGCGCTGAACAGGTGCTGCGCGTAGAACTCGGCGGCCAGCTGGTGGGCCTCGAGCAGGCGTCCGCGCTGCCGGGGGTCGCGCTGCGGGCCCCGGGGCGCGCCGTCCTCCTCGTAGCGCAGCTGGATGCCGTACTTGTTGGCCAGCCGCTCGACCGCCTCGACGAACGTGACGTGGTCGTGCTCCATGAGGAACTTGATCGAGTCGCCGCCGGCCCCGCAGCCGAAGCAGTGGTAGAACCCCTGGGCCGGGCGGACGTTGAACGACGGCGACTTCTCGTCGTGGAAGGGGCACAGGCCCTTGCGGGAGCCGCCACCGGCGCTGCGCAGCGTGATGCCGGCGGCCTCGACGACCTCGTCGATGCGGGCACGTTCGCGGACGAGCTGGATGTCGTCGTCCTTGATGCGTGCCATGGTGCTCGCAGTCTAGTCCGCGCCACCAGGGCACCCGGGCCCGTCCGTCGCCCTCGCGCTGAGCGTGACGTTGTGCACGCGACACGCCGCGAGAGGCGTGCACAACGTCACGCTCAGCGCGGAGATGCGGCTACAGCAGGCGGTGGGCCCACTCGCGGGCCGAGACGTCGGTGAGGCTGGCGACCTGGTCGACCACGACGCGCAGGCGCGCCGCGTCGTCCGCGGCGTCGGCCCAGTCGTGGGCGAACTCGGTCTCCAGGTGCTGGTCGCCGGTGGCGACGAGCGTCTCGACGAGGGCGGTGACCAGGCCGCGCTGGTCGGCGAGCATGCGCACGCGCTCGTCCGAGCGCATGACGTAGTGGGCGGCCACCGACTTGAGCACGGTGATCTCGTCGCGCGTGCGCTCGGGGACGACGAGGTCCGCGGCGTGCCGCACGAGCGGTCCCTCCCCCGCGGCCTCGAGGGTGGCGGCCTCGGTGGCCTTGGCGAAGCGGCCGATGAGGGCGCTGGTCAGGCTCTTGAGCACGGCCAGCGACCGGCGTCCGCCGTCGTACGGCGCGGTCGGCCACTCGGGCATGGAGCGCAGCCGGTCCCACGCCGCGTCGAGCCGGTCGTCGCCGGCGTCGGGGGCGTACCAGTCGCGTCCGACCTGCCACGCCGTGCGCGTGTCGAGCGGCTCGACGAGCGAGAACCAGCCGCCGACCACGCCGTCCTCGACGTCGTGGACGGAGTAGGCGATGTCGTCCGAGACGTCCATGACCTGGGCCTCGACGCTCTGGCGATTCCCCTCGACGCCCTCGCGGAGCCAGTCGAAGACCGGCCGGTCGTCGGGGTAGACGCCGAACTTGCGGCTGCCCGGTCGCGGCCCCTGGCCGCGGGCCCACGGGTACTTCACGCAGGCGTCGAGCGTGGCCCGGGTCAGGTTGAGCCCGACGCTACGACCGTGGTCGTCGAACGTCTTGGACTCCAGCCGGGTGAGGATGCGCAGCGTCTGGGCGTTGCCCTCGAACCCGCCGCAGGCCACGGAGACCGCGTCGAGCGCGCCCTCGCCGTTGTGCCCGAACGGCGGGTGCCCGAGGTCGTGGGCGAGCGCGGCGGAGTCGACGACGTCGGGGTCGCAGCCCAGCGCCTTGCCCAGCTCGCGTGCGACCTGG
The DNA here is from genome assembly GCF_057364525.1 of Aeromicrobium sp. PFPM2_SD2. Lineage (NCBI taxonomy): Bacteria > Bacillati > Actinomycetota > Actinomycetes > Propionibacteriales > Nocardioidaceae > Aeromicrobium > Aeromicrobium sp. PFPM2_SD2. The sequence goes on along the minus strand of NZ_JBNFNZ010000015.1, from coordinate 10,907 downwards.
GCCACCTCGAGGGAGTGGGTCAGCCGGGTGCGGACGAAGTCGTCGGTGCCCGCGCCCATGACCTGGGTCTTGGCCGACAGCCGGCGCAGGGCGGCGGAGTGCACGATGCGCCCGCGGTCGCGCTCGAACGGCGTGCGTCCGGAGCGCTTGGGCGGCTCGGGGGACGCGAACGCGCCCGCGCCTCGACGCCGTAGGGGCTGTTCATCGCGTGCAGCCTAGCGCCGGGCGCCGACCCCGTCCGTCAGGTGCGCAGGTTGGCGCCGCGCGGCCGCGGCTGGCAGCGCGGGCACCAGTACGAGGAGCGGTTCATCCACGTGTCGCGGCGGATCGGGGTGCCGCACCGCGCGCACGGCTCGCCCTCCTGGCCGTAGGCGTTCAGCGAGCGATCGAAGTAGCCGCTCTGCCCGTTGACGTTGACGTAGAGCGCGTCGAAGGACGTGCCGCCCTGCGCCAGCGCGTCGCGCGTGACGGACAAGGCGGTCCAAGTTGTCCACCATAAGGCCGTCAGACTCGCACTGCCTCAACCGCTGGAGTGCTTCGGCCCAGACGGGCAAATGACGCGCCAGACCGCAGGGCCTTGCGGTTCGACGTTCGGGGATCGCACGTCTTGAGCTCGTTGTTACTGAGCCAAGTCGAGCCAACGCCCGTGTGCCTTGGCGATGGCTGACTCACTGGCGAAGAGGTAACGCCACCGCCCGTAGACGCCTACATCGTTGACCTTCTCGACCCATGCCTCAGCGGCAGCACGCTTGGCGAGAACGCTTCCGTCGCTCGCGTCATCATCGGCCTTGCCCTCGATCAACCAGTTCGTGCCCTTGTTGTCGATTGCAATGAAGTCCGCGAAGTACCTCCCACCGTCCCACTCGATCCACGTGGGACCGTTGGTGTAGATGCGAAGCCACCACCTGATCTGGGACGACGAATCCAACATCCGTGCCAACGCAAACTCGGTGCTCTTGGCGTCAAAGTTCGCGACCGGCTCCACGCACCTCTGCCACTCGCCGTAGTGCAGGCCCTTGGCGAAGTCCGCCCACTTGCTGAGGATGGGCGACGGCATGGGCCGACTGGGCGGGAGCACTGGAAGCTCGACCACGTTGAAGTCCCAGGTCGGCGTCGTGGACCGCAGTTCATAGGCCTTCACGATCATGCTCTCAATGGCCCGCGTTGCCAATGCTGCACGCTTCACGCTCCACTGAGCGTGCTCATCGCCCGTTACACCTGCACCATCCAGGAACCACCCGACGACCTGGCTCGCGGCTTCGAACTCGGTGAGGGTGGACTCGACCAGCCCTAGTCCGAGGACCTTCTCCTCCAGTTGCTCCTTCACCTTCGGCCAAGGCAGCCGCTCAAGGTACGCCTTCTCCTCCTCGAGGAAGCGTTCACCGACCACGACCTCACCGCCGAGTCCGCGTTCAGCGTCAATGGCCACGCGTTTCATGTAGACCGACTCTTCAGTGAGGTACTTGCTTCCGAGGTCGCGCGCCTGCTGCTCTGTCACGAGGCTCAGAGAAAACTTCGCCGGGACTGCCTGCCGGTCAAGCCGCGGGAACCTGATCCGCGGAGCGCCGTCTACTGGCACAACAAGCTTTACCGCGGCTGCAGCGTCCTTTTCCCGCTGTCCAACCGTTGTGCCGTACTCATGCACCATGAGCAGAACGGAGGGGTCAATGGTCTCGCCCTCGTGCTCACTGTCGAAGACAAACGTGAGTCCACCCTGCGCAGGCTCGCCGCCGGTCGTACTCGAGGATGCCTCCTCACCTTCCGCACTCGTCTTCTCGACGGTGGGAGTCGGGGTCAGTTCGGTCGCCGCACTCGCACGCTCTTCCAGCACCTGCTCAAGGAGCGCCCGCTTGCTGGCAAGCAGCTGTCGGTAGGACTCGTGAGCGACGATGTCCACGGTGTCTACGGCCTCGATGGTGGTTCGCTCGCCAAAGGGAAGCCGCAGGCCTCGACCCAGCACCTGCTCAGTGAGCGTGGCCGAGAGGAGCGGTCGGAAGGACACGATGACGCCGATGTTCCGGACGTCCCAACCTTCCTTCAGCTTGTCCACACTTACGACGGCACGCACGGGTGAGGTGGCGTCCTCCACTGCCTTAAGCGCTCGGAGCGCCCTGTCGCTAGACCCGCCCGTGATGAGGAGTACCTGGTCGGGCTCCGTGAGGAAGTTGGCCCTCAGGAGTTCAGCTACCTGCTCGGCCTTCTTGACCTCCTCGCACACGACGAAGAGAACAGGCACCACGGACGGCTTGTTCATGGCGTGTGAGAAGGCCCGCCACGCCGACTCCTTCACGTCCCTCAGGTGACAGGCATCGGCCAACTGAGAGCGCATGTCCTTCGTGCCGTCCTCGCGGAAGACGATGACGGGGATCTTGACCAAGCCGTCCGCGATGGCCTCTGCAAGGGTGTAGCGGAAGACGACCTTGCCCGCCTTGACATCAGCCTTATTGGGAGTGGCGGTCAGGCCCACGATGGCGCGAGCGTCGAGGTCGCGGATGGTCGCGCCGTACTTCTCAGCGTCACCGGAGTACACGTGGTGCTCGTCGGCCAGTACGACCAAGTCGTCAAGCCCCTGCATGTGGGCGTAGAGCGCCTCACCCATGGACTCGTTCTCGTTGTGCATCTTGCGCTTCATGTCGTCGCTCGGCTTGAGAAGCGTCTGGACCTTGAAGATGAAGAGCTTGAGCTTCGTGGAGTCGTTCATGTCGTCTACGTGCTGCTTGAAGTTCTCAGCAGTGACGACGACAGGCTCCCAGTCAGCACCCTCGATGTACTTGCGCGAGCCGGGGGTGAAGTTCTGGATGGTCTTCTCGTAGATGGCATCGAGCGGCACGATCATGACCACGTTGCGTACGCCCGCTTCAGCGAGGTACTCAAGAACGCCGGCTGCCAGATAGGTCTTGCCCACGCCAGTAGCAAGGTCGCAGATGAACTCCCGCCCGTCACCTGGGGCAAGGTTCTCGGCCACCTTGTGCAGTGCTCGCCGGTTGGGTTCACGGAGGTCAAGGCGGGCAGCAATGGCCTCTACCTTCTGAACGTCGTACTCAACCCAACTCATCGGATCACCTTCGACTGCTTGAAGAGGCCATTCGGCACCTTGACTACGCGTGAGCCAGTACGCATCTCGGCTAGAAGACCGCATGCCTCGGGGTGTACAGCCCGTCCCGCCACTGTCACTGTCTCGTCGTCGCTCGCGAGTGACACCGCGTGCTTTAGCTGGTCCCCATCCACGATTCCCTCCACGACCACCAGCACGTCGCGGTTCTTGACCCCAGTGACCCCGCGCCGTTCAGGGGTAAGCGTGTAACCGAGTTGGGCGGCCACGAAGGGGCCGAGTTCCTTCACCGATTCCCTCAGCAGGGGGCGACCCGCGACCACTTCGATGTTCGGCTCCTCGACGCGGAGTACTCGGAAGCCACCGCCTCCGTGCCACTCGACCTTCTTGACGTTCTTCGTTTTGGCGCTATTGGTCAGGCTCGTCTTCACCTGCTTGGTGAGGTCGAGTTCTGGCTGGGCAAGCCGCTTCAGCAGGGAGAGCAGCGTCTTGGTCTCTTCGCCACTCAGACTTGGCACGTCTGACTTCAGGTCGGCGCGTGCCATCTTCGACAGCTCCTTGGCGAGGTCGATACGAACCCTGATGGGCTTGAAGGCCGCGTTGGCCTCTTCGGTCGAAGCCTCAATCTCGTCTTCGTCCGCCGCGTCACCGAACAGCTTTCCAAGAACCTTGGTGAACTCGTACGCACCTTCCGGGGTGAGCCCGGAGGGCAGCACAACGCCATCGGCGACCACCCTCGTCTTAGTCGTGCTGATCCCGCCCTTGTCTGCACCCGAGACGACCTGGGAAAGGCGGGGCTGCGTGAAGCCCGAGACAGTGCTTTCCACTGCCTCCACGGTGACCCAGCGACGGCCCATCTTGTGTGCAACGGCTGCGGTCGTGCCCGAGCCAGCGAAAGCGTCCACCACGATGTCATTCGGCTCCGTGGACACTTCGATGATTCGCCGAAGCAGTCGCTCGGGCTTAGGCGTGGAGAAGGGATTCTTCTTTGGGAAGAGCGCCTTGATCTCCGCCTTTGCCTCGCGGTTGTGGCCAACGTCCTTGTTGAACCACATCGTGCGAGAGTTCGCGCCCGTCTGAGGCTGATACCGCTTGCGCCCAATGCCACCCTTTTGGCGCACGATGTACTCGGGCCACGGACCCGCTGTCCGCCTCCGCTGCACACTCTCCTGCGCCTCTTCAAGAGGCTGGTCAAGCAAGAGGGCCGGGATACCCTTTCGAAGCTCTTCAACCGGCACGCCGCACACCTCTGCTCGCCTCTCGTCGTCGTCAATGACCTCAAGGCGGTACGAGGCCCACTCGGACATGGCGGCGAAAACGGTCTCCTGCTTCGTTCCCCAACAGCGACTATTCGCGGGATAGAGAAGTTCACCAGTGATGGGCGACTGGATCGCGTAGACCCATGTCTGATTCCTGTGAGCTGAAGGAGCAGTGGGGTTGTCGTCGTACCACGGCATCGGGTCGCCATCGGCAGCGGACTTGTAGATGCTGTTCAGGGACTCGTCTCGCCCCGTGCGGATGAGTCCCGCCTCAGGCGACTTTCCGTAGACCAGCAGCGTGTCGTGGTCGGGCGAGAAGTTGGGAAGGTCGTTGCGAGGCCCGTCCGCCTTCTGCCAGACCACCGTGCCTAGGTGATTGCCAATGCCGAACTCTTCATCGAGAACGAGGCGCGCACGGTGGACCTCGGCATCGTCCAAGTGGACCCAGATCACGCCGTCCTCTCGCATTAGAGCACTGAGCTGCTTGATGCGGTCACGGAACATCGTCAGCCAGACGGAGTGGTCGAAGTTGTCGTCATAGAACTCGCCGAACGTCTGCTCCGTGTTGAAGGGAGGGTCGATGTAGACCAGCTTCACCTGGCCCTTGTACTCGGCCACGTACTCCGGAATGGAGTTCAGTGAGTGAAGAGCTTGATACGAGTCACCTACCATGAGCAGGTTGTCGGCGGGCGTACCTGACACTTCGCCAACGCGGTCAGTCTCGGTCAGCAGCCGCACCTCAGTGACGCGTGGGTCATCCCGCTCGACCCACTTGTAACCGCCCTCAGGTAGGGGCAGTAGCGCCTTGTCCTGGTTGAACCAGCTCAGGGCTAAGCGCTGCTTCGACACTCACATCATCCTTACGTAGTCGTGTCACAGACTGTGTCTGCGACCACCCAATCCTAGGGTCGAGGTCCGACGCTCGGTGGTTTTCGGCCTCTACAAGGCCGCTCAGGACAGGAGCCTTGCGCTCGCAGACGTTCCAAAGGACCTGACACAACCAACGTTCTCTGTATGGACTGCTGCGAGTCTGCGATCTCGACGGGCTACAGCCGTTGAGGAGCGTGCCCCGTAGCTGATGCGCTCAGGACGGCGCTCCAGACCTTCAGCCACGCCTGCCAGTTGTGTAGCCCCGTGGCGGCTTCTGGCACGCCGGGCAGAAGTAGGAGCTTCGGTTCATGAAGGCGACTCGGCGGATCAAGGTCCCACAATGGGCACAGGGTCTGTTCTCCTGGCCGTATGCGTTCAGCGATCGGTCAAAGTAGCCCGACTCGCCGTTCACGTTGACGTAAAGAGCATCGAAGCTGGTTCCGCCCTGCACTAGCGCCTCCGCCATAACTTCCCGAACATGCTGAAGGAGCTCAAGGAGAACTGTGCGGCTGAGTTGCCGCCCCGGACGTTCGCCGTGGATTCGTGCTCTCCACAACGCCTCATCTGCATAGATGTTTCCCACCCCGCTCACCACCGTCTGATTGAGCAGCAGACGTTTGACCCCTGAGGCGCTGCGGCGCATACGAGCCGCGACTGCAACTGGATCAAAACTCGCTTCCATAGGGTCTGGCGCGATGTGAGCGATCTCCGGCGGAAGCCCCGCTCCCCCGGGACTGATCGACAGCCCGCCGAACATCCGCTGATCCACGAAGCGCAGTTCTCGATCGCCCAAGGTGAACCGCACACGCAGGTGTCGCTCGTCCACCTGGCCCATCGGTTGCACCAACATCTGCCCGCTCATACCAAGGTGTGCGGTGAGCGCATCGCCGTTGTCCATCGCGAGCCACAAGTACTTGCCTCGCCGCCGTGCTTGGACGAACTGGCGCTCCACGAGTTCAGCCACGAACGCCACAGGCCCCGGGACGTAAGTACGGACGGGACGGGGATGAAGCACCTCGACGGCGGAGATCGTCTTTCCCACCGCGTGGCGTTCGAGCCCGCGTCGGACGACTTCAACCTCAGGCAACTCTGGCAACGAGCACCTCGCGAGAGCGCCGTCCTAGCGCGTGGAACCGAGCCGTAAATCCCGCACTACACAAGGGCGATCGTCTGTGGTTTTGCATCTCGCCGACGCCCGAGACGAGCGTCTGGTCCAGCAGCGCGCGCTTCACGCCGGTGCGGCGGGCCCGGGTGCGGCGCACGACGTCCTCGACGTCGAAGTCGGGGTCGAGCGGGTCAAGCGCGATGTGCGCGACGTCGTCGGGGACCTCCGGGGTGCCACCCGAGACCAGCATGCCGCCGAAGATGCGCTGGTCGACGAAGCGCAGCTGGGCGCCGTCGGACAGGTCGAGCGCGACCTTGAGGTGCTTCTCGCGGGGGGCCTCGGGCTGCTCGACGAGCATCTGCCCGCTCATGCCCAGGTGGCAGACGACGGGCGTGTCGTCGTCGAGGACGAGCCAGAGGAACTTGCCGCGGCGCCGCACGTCGGTGACGGTCCGTCCCTCGAGCCGGGCGGCGAAGTCGTGCGGCCCGGCGAGGTGGCGGCGCAGCGAGCGGACGTCGAGCACCTCGACCCGCTTCACGGTGCGGCCGACGACGTGGTCGGCGAGGCCGCGCCGCACCACCTCGACCTCGGGCAGCTCCGGCACGGGCTAGGCCTGGGCCGCGGTCTTCGCGTCGGGCTCGAGCTCGGCCTTGAGCGCGCGCCAGGCGATCTCGGCGACCATCTGCTCGGCCTCCTTCTTGGAGCGGCCGTGCCCGCCGGTGAAGCGGCGCTCGCCCATCACGACGTCGGCGGTGAACACCTTGTCGTGGTCGGGGCCGGTGCCCTCGAGGACGTAGGAGGGCACGCCGACCTCGTGGTCGGCGCAGATCTCCTGCAGCGAGGTCTTCCAGTCCAGGGCGGCGCCGAGGTCGGCCGCGGCCGCGATGGCGTCGTCGAACACGTGGTGGATGACCTCGGCGGCCCGCTCGATGCCGAACTGGACGTAGACCGCGCCCAGCACAGCCTCGACCGTGTCGGACAGGATCGACGTCTTGTTGCGACCGCCGGTCGTCTCCTCGCCCCGGCCCAGCAGGATGTGCGGGCCGAGGTGCAGGCGCGTGCGGGCGATCTCGCCGAGCGCCTTGGCGCTCACGACGGCGGCACGCAGCTTCGCCAGCTGCCCCTCCGGGAGGTCGGGGTGCTTGCGGAACAGCGTGTCGGTGACGACGAGGCCCAGCACGGAGTCCCCGAGGAACTCGAGACGTTCGTTGTGCGGCACGCCAGGGTGCTCGAAGGCGTACGAACGGTGCGTCAGCGCGTGCCGGAGCAGCTCGTCGTCGAGGTCAGGAACTCCGAGGGTCTCCCGGAGCGCGTCCACCTGTCAGAGGACCTGGCGACGCTCGCCACGGGCGCCGTACTGGCCGCACTCGGCGCAGGCGCGGTGCGGGACGACGCGCGCGTCGCACGCGGGGTTGGGGCACTCGACGGTCTGGACGGCCACGGCCTTCCACGCCGAGCGGCGGTGACGGGTGTTGCTGCGCGACATCTTCCGCTTCGGGACAGCCACGGTTACTCCTTGGGTCCGTCGGGCGTGTCGCCCGACTCTGGGTCGGTCATCTGGCTCAGCGCGGCCCACCGGGGGTCGATCGCCTCGCCGTGTGTGTGATCTGGATCGTCCGCGAGTCGTGCCCCGCACTCGGGACAGAGTCCCGGACATTCCGGATCGCACACCGGGTTGATCGGCAGTGCGAGCACCACCGCGTCCCGGAGGACGGGCTCGAGGTCGAGCAGGTCGCCCTCGAGCTGAAGCTCCTCCTCGCTGGCGTCCGCGTACAGGTACAGCTCCTGGAAGTCCACGACGAGGTCGTCCTGGATCTCCGTGAGGCACCTGACGCACTCCCCCACGAGGTGCACGGTGGAAGTGCCGGTCGCGAGCACGCCGTCCATGACGGCCTCGAGCCGGAGCTCGATCGCGATGTCACTGCCCTCGGGCACGCCGATGAGGTCGACGCCCAGCTCGGCCGGCGCCGGGACGGTCAGGTCGTAGGTGCGCTCGGTACCAGGACGTCGACCCAGCTCGTGGGTGTCGAGGACCAGGGGGCCGGGGCGCACGCGTCACTTCCCGTCGTCGGTGCAGACAGAACTTCGGCCTGCAAGCAGGCCAGCGACCATCCTAGCGTGCGCCGGTGACGGGAGGCCAATCGCCACCGACGCGTCGGTCACGCTCCGGCGAACTTGCCGTGCAGCGCGTCCAGGACGTGCGCCGGGACGAGGCCGGAGACGTCGCCGCCGTGCTTCGCGACCTCCTTGACCAGGCTGGAGGCCAGGAAGGAGTACGCGGGGCTCGTGGGGATGAAGACGGTGTCGACGCTCGTGAGCTTGCCGTTCATCTGGGCCATCTGGAGCTCGTAGTCGAAGTCCGTGACCGCGCGCAGGCCCTTGACGATGGCGTCGATGCCGCGGTCGGCGCAGAAGTCGACGAGCAGGCCCTTGAACGAGTCGACCCGCACGTTGTCGAAGCGGGCCGTGGCCTCGGCGAGCAGCTCGAGCCGCTCCTCGATGCTGAACAGGCCGCGCTTGGACTCGTTGACCAGCACCGCGACGACGACCTCGTCGAACAGGTGGGCCGAGCGCTCGATGATGTCCAGGTGCCCGTTGGTGACGGGGTCGAAGGACCCGGGGCAGACCACCGTCGTCATGTCAGCGACCGTACCAAAGCCGCGTCTCGCCGTACGTCTTGTCGCGGACGGCCTCGAAGCCGTCCGGCCACGTGAAGGCGTCGCGGCTGGAGCGCTCGACGACGACCAGCGCGTCGTCGGCCAGCCAGCCGGGAGCCTTGAGCGCGGCGAGGACGTCGGCCAGCGCGAGGTGCGGCAGGGCGTACGGCGGGTCCAGCAGCACCAGGTCGTAGGGCGCGGACGGCGCCGTCGCCGACGAAGCGCTCGGCCGTGACCCGGTGCACCCGGACGCCGGGAGCCCGCACCGTGGCGACGTTGCGCTGGACGACCGTGGCCGCGCGGGCGTCCTTCTCGACCAGGTCGACCGCGGCCGCCCCGCGGGAGGCAGCCTCGAGCCCCAGCGCCCCGGAGCCGGCGAACAGGTCGAGCACCCGCAGCCCGGACAGCCCGCCGAAGGCCGACTCCAGCGACGAGAACAGCGACTCGCGGACGCGGTCGGTGGTGGGACGGGTGGTGTCGCCGGGCAGGGTGGCCAGGCGACGGCCGCCGGCGGCGCCGGCGATGATGCGGGTCACAAGGGGCCTCTCAGGTGCGTTCCATGTAGTCGGCGCGCTCGCTCGCGTCGAGCTCGCGCACCATCGTGCCCAGTGCCGGGTGGGCGGCGAGCCCGGGTCGGCGTCGACCAGCGCGGAGGCCGCCTCGCGCGCGTCGGCGATGACGTCCTCGTGCTTGATGACCGACAGCAGGCGCAGGCTGGAGCGGACGCCGGACTGCCGGGCGCCCAGCACGTCGCCCTCGCGACGCAGCTCGACGTCCAGGCGGCTGAGCTCGAAGCCGTCGGTGGTGGACGCGACGGCGTCCAGGCGCTCGCGGGCCGGGGTGCCGGCCTCGGACTCGGTGACGAGCAGGCACAGGCCGGCCTGGCTCCCCCGCCCGACGCGACCGCGCAGCTGGTGCAGCTGGGAGATGCCGAACCGGTCGGCGTCCATGACGACCATCACCGTCGCGTTGGGCACGTCGACGCCGACCTCGACGACCGTGGTGGCCACGAGCACGTCGACGTCGCCGGCGGCGAAGGCGCTCATGACGGCGTCCTTGTCCTCGGGGACCATGCGCCCGTGCAGCATCGCCAGGCGCAGGCCGTGGAGCGCGCCGGACTCCAGCTCCTCGTGCAGCTCGACGAGCGAGTGCCGGTCGTCCTCGGACGGCTCGGACTGCGCGTCGCCGATGCGCGAGACGACGACGTAGGCCTGGCGGCCCTTGCCGACCTCCTCGCGCACCCGCTGCCACGCGCGCTCCAGCCAGGCCGGACGCTCGAGGGCGGGCACCACGCTGGTCTGGATCGGCTGGCGCCCGGCCGGCAGCTCGTCGAGCGTGGACGTCTCCAGGTCGCCGAACACCGTCATCGCCAGCGTGCGCGGGATCGGCGTCGCGGTCATGACGAGCACGTGCGGGCGGACGTCGTAGCGGTCGACCAGGGCAGCGCGCTGCTCGACGCCGAAGCGGTGCTGCTCGTCGACCACGAGCAGGCCCAGCTCGGCGAGCTGGACGTTCTCCTGCAGCACGGCGTGGGTGCCCACGACGATGCCGGCGGCGCCGGAGGCGGCGTCGAGCAGCGCCTCCTTGCGGGCCTTGGCCCCCATCGAGCCGGTGAGCAGGCGCACGCGCGTGGCGTCCTCGGCCCCGCCCAGCATCCCGCCGGCAGCGAGGTCGCCGAGCATGCGGGTGAACGAGCGGTGGTGCTGCGCGGCCAGCACCTCGGTCGGGGCGAGGAGCACGGCCTGGCCCCCGGCGTCCACGACCTGCAGCATCGCCATCAGCGCGACCACCGTCTTGCCCGAGCCGACCTCGCCCTGGAGCAGGCGGTGCATGGGGTGGGTGCGCGACAGGTCGTCCGACAGCTCGTCGACGACCCGCTGCTGGCCGGCGGTCAGGGTGAACGGAAGCCGCTCGACGAACCGCTCGCGCCAGCCCGCCGGCGCGCGGCGGGCGGGGGCGCGGCC
>NZ_JBNFNZ010000014.1:0-15968 GCF_057364525.1 Aeromicrobium sp. PFPM2_SD2 | reverse complement strand
GGACGCCGCCCCGTCGCCGGCCGCGCGCACCAGGACGTCCCGCTCGGCGTCGGGCTCCAGCCATCGTCCGGCGTCCAGGGCCGGGCTCGTGACGGACAGGTCGACGACGGCGGGCGTGAGGTCGTCGGGCAGCAGGCGTCCGAGCCGTGCTGGACGCTGCTCGACGCCGGCGGCGGCCGCGGCCACCAGCACGGTCATCTCGTCCAGGTCGAAGGACGTGGCCAGGCGGAAACGCGCGCCACTCGCGCGCGGTGCGCTCGGCGGCGTAGTCGCTTGCCCGCGTTCGATCGCCAGCTGCTCGGCCGCGCACTCGTCACCAGCACGGCGCAGCGCAGCACGACGAGCGGCCACAGCGCGGCGACCTCGGCCCGCTCCAGCGGCACCTGCTCCGCGAAGGCGCGGACGGCGGCGAGCGACGTCAGCGGGTCGTCGCACCCGTTGGCCAGGACGCCGGTGATCGCCACGGCGAGCTCGGCGACCCGCCAGCTCACCATGAGGTCGCCCAGGTCGATGACGCCGACCTGCCCGTCGTCGTCGAGCACGAGGTTGTCGTCGGTGACGTCGCCGTGGACCACCTGCAGCGGCAGCCCGCTCGACACCGCGGCGACCCGGGCGACCGCGTCGACGGTGACGTTCGCGACCTGGGCGCGCAGGCTGTCGGGCACGTGGTGCAGCAGGCCGCGGACGACGTCGGGCGCGGCGCGCAGGTCCCACTGCGTCGTCCGCACGGTGCCCGCGTGCTCGAAGCCGGCGAGCGCGGCGACGATGCGTCCGGCGGTCTCGCCGAGCAGGCGCGCCTCGGCGTCGCCGAAGCTCGGGACGTCCATGAGCGGCGTCCCTCGACGTAGGTCAGCAGCCGCGCGTGCAGCGTCACCCCGCCGATCTCGACCGGCTCGACGGTGCGTCCGTCGACGCTCTCGACCGGGCGCGGCGCGCGCAGCCCGGCGTCGGCGAGCACGGCCATGGACGCGTTCTGCGCCTCCAGCTCGGCCACGTCCGTCGCGGCGTTGGCGACCTTGAGCACGTGCCCGCCACCGACGCGGAAGTTGCGGTCCTGGTTGCTGCCGAGCTCGACGACCTCCCCTGCGACGCCCCAGCGCTCCTGCGCGACCCGCGCCGCGTCCTCGTGCGACACCTCAGGGCGCGCCAAGCCGCCCAGCTCGTCCGTCATGGCTCTCCCTCAAGCACGTCCGCCCCCCGGCCCAGCGAGCGTAGTGCGCCCGCGTGGGCAGGGCTCGTCACAACGCCCCTGCGTGTCACCGGGACGACGTTCCTCGAAACCGTCGAGATCAGCGCCGAGCCTCTCAGGCGTCCGCCGACGCCAGATCGATGGCGTAGGGCTGCCACGGCGCGACGGTCGTGATGCACGGCACCGAGTTGGCCTCGCACTGCTCGGAGACCGGGTTGGCGATGTCGGGCGTGCCGGACGTGATGACCACGTCGGCGCCGTCGTCGTTGATCAGCTCGGTCGTCACCTCGGCGGCGCGGGTCGAGTCGCTGCGGGCGTCCGTGACGACGATCTTGACGTCGTACTCGTCGCCGTCGACCTCGAGCGGGTTCTCGTCGAACCACGTCTTCATCTCGTCGACCACGAACGCGTTCGCCTCGCCGAACGGGGCCAGGGCGCCCGTCTCGGTCGACACGAAGCCGATCGTCAGCTCGTTCTCTCCCCCGGAGACCCCCTCGCCACCGATATCGCCGGAGCAGGCCGCGAGACCGGTCGTCAGGATGACGCCCGCGACCGCGATGGACAGCTTCGTCCTCATGGTTCCTCCTTGACCAGGGCCGCGTCCGTCACGGCCGAGCGGGCGCACGCACGCTCAGCCCGATGGTGGGACGCCCCTGTGACGGCGGTCACTCGCTCGGCCCGTTCTGGACCGAATCGCGAACCCCTGGCCGAAGGACGCAGGTGGGTAAGGCCGCTGGAGCGCCGGGAGCCGTCGGTGTGCCCGAGTCACGAACTCCGCCCCGTCGGCGGCTCAAGCGTCGCGACCAGCCGCTGGGGACAAGGACACGCGGAAAGCGACCTTTCGCGCTCCTGGCTCGCCGTCATCCCTCCGACGAGCGTCGCGAAACGCTGGCGAGCCAATTCAAGGCACAACCGTCAAGCAGGCCGCCGGCGCGCCGAAGGGATCAGCCCGAAAAATACTCCAGCAAAGAGTAGCGACAAGTCCAACGCAGGCTGGATGAAAGATCGCATTCTTGGATACTCGAGGCGATAGATGAGATCGAAGTTATCCGTCGCGCTGTACGTCTCCCCGAGATCCCAAACCCGTGTATTGACGCTGCCTCGGTCCGGATCAGGAAACGTCTCGTCGACTTGCGCCTGCCCGGGTAATGTCAACACGACCTCAGCTTTTTGGCGCAACGAGTATTTAAGGCCCGCCTGTTCCATTTCTGCGTCGGGCATGAGAGAAGCCTCGAAGCGGGCCCCGCCCTGCGCCTTCCCGATCCCGTAATTGAGCCACGAACCGTCCGCAAATTCCGCTCGAAGGTCGAAGGTCAATTGCTCGACCTTGCCGATGGCGGGAATCTTGCAGACAAAAAGTACAGATCCGTCGGACGCGGTCGAAATGTCAACTGATGCAGTTCGAACCGCGGAACGGTCAGACCACGAAGCGCACGTTTCGCCGTCGGCCATGAGCTCGCTGTGCTGTGGATGCCATGTGCCACCTGCCGGGGCGGCCATGACTATGGTGAGCGGTTTGTCTATGTTGATTTCCCACATCGAAGGTGCACTCACTAGAACCAGCACAGCACGCATTCGCGTCGATTCACCAGGCGCAATCTTGATACTCCACTCGACATCAGGCGCGTGGGCGTAGGTGTTCAAGAGCCTGTATTGCATGGCGACCGTCGAATCGACGTCTCCGAAAACGCCGATGCGGTTTTCCTGGAGGATCCCGTCCTTCACGGAAGGCTGCGACGACTCGGAAAACCGGACGGCGCCTGAACCTAACGTAAGAAATAGCGCCACCGCTCCGCATGCAAATGCCCGCCGGTAGCAAACGACCCAGCGCCAACCCTTACAGGTACCCCGCCGCATCACTGCGATACGCTTCAGAAACCATAGCCTCGAGATGTGAACGACCCTGCGTAGAGTGACGCGCCGATTCATGCGTTGGAAGCGTGACTCGGCCGCACTGGTCGCACACGGCTTAACTCGTGGGTTCGCACGATCTACGCCGACTTCTTGTAGGTCGATTGGAAGACTGCGTCGGAGAGCCATCGGCGAAAGCCCTCGTTGTCGCTGAATTGCTTGAAGAGTTCTGTGTCGTCTTTGAGGACCGCCATCATGACGCGACTAAGGGCACGGTCATGTTCGACTCGTGCGTTGGCGGGATCGTTGTTGTTCTGCGCGTTCTGGTAGGCCTCGTCCTCGGCGACCTTGCGCGGAATCTCTTCTGAGATGAGGCGCTGCACGCGGTCGGCGTCGGTCCACTCGATGTTGCCAAACTGGTCGTTGAAGGACTGAAGGATGCTCGAGAGGCGCTCGAGCTCGGGGTCCGTTACATGGCCGCCGCCAGCAGCCGGCACCGGATCGAGCTCGCCCTCGTCGTCGGCGAGCGCGATCTTCATCGACTCTCGCTTCTCGACTCGGTAGGACTCCATGTCGATGGTCTCGAGGATGCCTGCGGACAGGTCGTCCTCACGCGGCGCCGGCAACTTCGGGATCAGGTGGTCGAGGAAGATGGACAGCTTCTCCCACCCCGGATTGCCGAACGGCAGCACGGTGGAGAGGAAGTTGTACGTGCGAGTGAACGCCTTGGCGAGACCCTTGAAGGCGACCTGGTCGTCTTCATCAGGCATCTCGACATACTCGGCGACGCAGGCGTCGAGCAGGGGGTCGAGCTGGTCGCGTTCGATGCCTCCGAGGTACAGGCTGGCGAAGTTGTCGACGGTCTCCGGGGCGTATATGCCATAGCCGTTGAGCTCGTTGACCAGGTCGTGGAGCTTGTTCGGGTCCGTCTCCTGGCTGAGCACCGTGGTCCGGTAGTACGGCGCGAACGCTCGCTCGATGTCCTCGGCGGTGTTGGCGAAGTCGAGGACGAAGGCGTCGTGTTTCGCAGGGTGTGCGCGGTTGAGCCGCGACAGCGTCTGCACCGCTTTGACGCTCGACAGGGTCTTGTCGACGTACATGGTGTGCAGGAGCGGCTCGTCGTAGCCGGTCTGGAACTTGTCGGCGCAGACCAGGATTCGGTATGGGTCCTCTTGGATCTGGTCGGCGATGTCCTTGCTGGAGAAGCCGTTGAGGCTAGCCTCGGTGACCTCGATGCCCTTGTACTCGTGCTCGCCGGAGAACGCGACTATCGCCTTGTAGGGGCTCTTGCGCTCGGCGAGGTAGGCGCTGATGGCGTGGAAGAACTCGATGCAGCGCGGGATCGTGCTGGTCACGACCATCGCGCGGGCCTGGCCGCCGATCTTGTGCTTGGCGATGACCTGGCTGTGGAAGTGGTCGACCATGATCTCGGCCTTGAGTCGGATCGCGTGCTCGTTGCCCTCGACGAAGGCGCGCAGCTTCTTGGAGGCCCGCTTGGTGTCGAACTCGGGATCGTCCTCGATGGTCTTCACCAACTTGTAGTAGCTGGGGACCGGAGTGAAGTTCTCGAGAACGTCGATGATGAACCGCTCTTGCGTGGCCTGCTTCATCGTGTAGCTGTGGAAGGGCCGGTAGCCGGTGCCGCCCTCGTGCGGGAATGACTCGCCGAACATCTGCAGCGTCTTGTTCTTCGGAGTGGCCGTGAACGCGAAGTAGCTCGCGTTCGGCAGCAACTTCTTGGACTCGATGATCCGATTGATCGTGTCCTCGGCCGTCTCGTCCTCCTCGGCTGCACCGCCAGCGGCGAGCGCCATCGAGACCGCCGCCGCGGCCTTGCCGCCCTGGCTGGAGTGGGCCTCATCGATGATGATCGCGAATGTGCGGTCGCGGTGATCCTTGCCGATGTCGTCAAGGATGTAGGGGAACTTCTGGACCGTCGTGATGATGATCTTGCGCCCGGCCTCGATCGCCTTGCGCAGGTCACCGGAGCGGTCAGCATGTACGACGGTCGAACCGACCTGCATGAAGGACTTGATGGTCTCCTTCAGCTGGCTGTCGAGGATGACCCGGTCCGTCACGACGATGACGGAAGCGAAGGCGTTGCCGCCATCGTGCTTGGCCTCGGTGAGCTGATGCGCCAGCCAAGCGATCGAGTTCGACTTGCCGCTACCCGCCGAGTGTTGGATCAGGTAGCGCCAGCCAGCACCATGCCCTTCGACATCAGCGAGAAGCTTCCGTACGACGTCGAGTTGGTGGTAGCGAGGGAAGATCTGGCTGGATGACTTCTTGCCAGTGCGCGGGTTCTTGGTGGTGACGATCTGAGCGTAGTTCTCGACAATATCGGCCAAACTGGCAGGGGCGAGGATCTGGCGCCACAAGTAGTCGGTCTTGAGACCTTTAGGGTTGGGCGGGTTGCCGGCGCCGTCGTTCCAGCCCTTGTCGAAGGGCAGGAACCACGACTGCTTGCCCTTGAGGTGGGTGCAGAACCGGACCTGCTGGTCGTCGAGAGCGAAGTGCGCAATGCAGCGACCGAACTGGAAGAGCAGTTCGCGCGGGTCGCGATCGCGCTTGTACTGTTCGACGGCGTCGTCAAACGTCTGCTTCGTGATGTTGTTCTTCAGCTCGAAGGTAAAGACCGGCAGACCGTTGACGAACGCGACCAGGTCCAACGACCGACCGGTGTCGGTGACGCTGTAATGCACCTGGCGGGTGACGGTGAAGCGGTTCGCCGCGAACAGCTCGGTCGCCTTGGCGTTGCCTGGGGTCGGATTCGGGAAGAAGAAGTCGATGTGGTGCTGCCGGTGATCCACACCCTTGCGCAGCACGTGAACGACGCCGCTGCGCGTGATCTCACCCTGGAGTCGCGAGAGGAACTCGTGCCGCGTCGAGGTCGCCTCTCTCAGCGACAGCGCCTCAACCAGGTCCGGCTGGGTGGCCTCGATGAACGTCGTGAGCTGAGGCAGGTCGATCGCGTAACCCGGCTCGTAGTCGGCTGCCGCTCCTTGCTTCCAGCCGGCCTCCACCATCTGGCGGACGATCAGTGTCTCGAGGCTTTCCTCATTCAAGCGCATCGTCAGACCTCACTCATCTCGAAGACCTCATCTAGATCAAGCCCGTCGATCACTTCTAACGCTGTGCCTGACAGTGCGCCCGTGCCTCCCGACAATGACTTCGCTACATCACGCACGTCCACCTGCCCGGTCACCACGTCGGCCACCAATCTGGTACGGAACTCTTGCATGAGCGTGAGTTCGCGCTCCGCCATAGCCATGGCAATATCAAGGGGACGCACTTCGCGCTCGATCGCGGCTACAACCCTTCGCTGTACGCCCACCGGCGGGGTCACAATGGTGAGAGATTTAACGTCCTCCACGTTGATGCGTCGGAATGTCGATCCAACGAGAAGCAGTTCTAACTGCGCCCGCATGGCATCTGACCGCAGGAAGTAGTTGAGGAAGACCGGATCGTTCCCAGGCGACCGCAGAAGGCAGACATCCTGCCCCATAGCAAACTGCTCATCCGTATCCACGACAGTGGCATTTCCGACCCCTACATTTCGGCAGTAGATCAGGTCCCCGCGCTGTGGCTTACGGCCGCCCGCGATCAGTTGGTCGTAGTTCGATAGGTCAGTCCGTCGAGCGTCCGACAGATCGAGGTAGAAGCGCTGAGCCTGGCTGACGCTGGCCAGCGGAATGCCGTCATCGACGAAGGGCACAGTCAAGTGTTTACAGTCGGTGACCGTCCAATAGCGCTTCAGTGGAGAGACATCCCATCCGGCTGGGATCTCTGGAAGCCATGCGATGCCGGTCTGTTGCATCGGCCCGTCATCAACGCCCCGCGTCACCATCTCACTCGAAATCGCGCGCTGCTGTTCGCCCAATAGAGTGATGAGGCGGCGCTTGGCGGCGATGACCTTGTCGATGCGCGCGTTGGCGTGGTCGAGATATTTGACGATGGCTGCCTGCTCGTCGACCGGCGGGACCAGACACGGCATGCGCTTGAGATCTGGCCAGCCGAGCTGCTGCCTCAGCCCACTGCCCATCCCGTAGATGCGCTTCGTCGAGTCCACGGCCGTGAGATAGAGGTAGGCGTAGTCGGTGGTCCACGGCTGCTTGGAGCGGAGGCCGATATACGCGGAGGTGATAATGCCGCGGTCACGCACCCGCCCGACGCGGATGCTCCTCTGGTCGTTCTGAAGGTCCGTCGGCCGGATGACGATGTCCCCCGGCTCGAGGACCTGATACCCCTCGTAGGAGTCGGGCACAAGGCCACGCTGCTTTTCGACCGGCTTGACGACGACCCGGCCGTAGCTGAGGGACAGCACCTGAGATTCGGTGAGGCCCGTGTTGCGTGCCTTGTTCTCGGTGATCACCGCAATTCCAGGCACGACTTGCCAGTGCGCCGGAACGGCGGTGGACCAGAACTCGTCTGGCCGCGTCGCCTCGTACTTTGAGAGCCCCGTAAACATCACGCCTCCCCCTCAGCGACAGCAAGCAGATCATCGGGGTTCCAGATCTGCTTGGCGATCGCCCGGTAGAGATTGCCGCGTTCGACCACATCCGCCGCCTTGAACTCGTCGTACGCCTTGAAAGGGAGACCGCTCGCCCTAGTGAAGGCGAGCAAGCCCGGGTTCTTCTCATAGCTCAGCGGGTTGAGGCTGGCCGCGAGGAGGTTCTGGCTGAAGTAGTGCGGAAGCTTCTTGTCGTACGGGTCGTCGTTGTAGCTGGCGTTGAACTGCTTGGGCAGCAGGAGCAGGTCGCCGATGCGGTTGCGGTGGCGTGCGAAGTCAGCCTCGTGGCTGAACTCGTCGGTGTGACGCTCGGGATGGTCCGCCCAGATGTGCTCGACCTCGTACTTCACTCCGGTGCCGTTGGTCAGCTCGACGTAGTTGGACGCCTGTCCCGAGGCGACGGTGATGTAGTCGGTGATCCGGGCCAAGATCTTGTGGAGCTGACCTCGGTTCTGCTGATGGACGTAGAGATCGTCGTTGCTGTCGAACGTCTCGGGAACGCTGCTGAGATGTTCCTGCAGGGCCTTTGCGAGGTCTGGCACCTCGAGGCTCCGGATGTCGCGCATGACGTTGAACATGGCGTACTGCATGGTCGAGTAGTCGGTCGCCCGGAAGTTCCAAATCCGCCAAGCCAGCAGGATGTCGGCGAAGCGCCCGACGAGCTCGAACTTGCGCTCGATCGTAGCCTGATCGTCGGTGACGCGGAGGGGCGCCAGGAGCAGTTGGTCCTGGAGCGTGAACCGATGATCGGCGTTGTAGCGGAGGAACCGCAACGGGCTGGCCGCGTCGAAGGCGCCTTGCGTGGCGTCGATGATTCGCTCGTACTGGCGGCTGTAGAAGCCGAAGTCGCCCATCACGAAGTCGTAGTACGCCTGGCGGCTGGTCAGGCCGACGCGCTCGTGGTCGCCGCGCAGCCATCGGTGGAACTCTGTGCCGATGCGGTCCCAGTCTTCCGGGCGGGCATCCTTCTTGCGCTCGCGGATCTTGGTGGAGTATTGGCTTCGCAGCCAGGTCTTGAGGAAATCGGAGCTCGCTTCATCCGCCTTCTCCTCGAGCTCTCGCAGCCGCTTGCGCCACAGCTCATTCGCTTTGATGCGGGGGCTGCCGTCGTCGATGTTGGCGAGCAGGTAGCCCTTGAGCATGTCGGCCGGAGTGAGCTTGAGCCCACGGTCGTTCATGGTCTCGAAGATCGCGTACGCGTCGTCATCGGCGTACGCGGTGATCTGGACGAGCTGGACGCGATCCTTGAGCCAGTCGATGAAGAACGGCAGTGCCGCCTCGCGGAGTTCGGCAGGGAAGAGCCCATCGAGCTCCTCGTAGCGGGCGACGAGAGTATGGACCGACTCGGGATCATCGGACTTCGGGTCGTAGCTGCCGTCCTCGAAGAGAGCGCTCATACAGTCGTTGCGGTCGGCGACGTCGAGGTTGAAGGACTTCTCGCCGAACTTCTCGGAGAAGATCAGGGGGTCGACGTCGACCTTGTCGGGTCGGTCCTGCTGCAGCCGGCGCAGGAACGTCAGCAGCAGAGTCAGGCTGGTCAGGCGTTGCTGGCCGTCGACCACGAACGGCTCGCTGCCCTTTTGCGAGATGATGATCGACCCGAGGTAATAACCCGGGTACCTCGCAACATCCTTGCGCGCATGGTCCGGCTCGTAGAGGTCGAGGAACTTCGTGGTGAGGTCGGCGACGAGCTCCGCCATCTGCTTCGACTCCCACTTGTACTCACGCTGGTAGTAGTCGATGGAGTACTTCTGGTTCGCCAGGACCCCAGCCACGGTCTTAGCGACACCGTCGATGCTGCGCTCTACGTCGCTCACTGTGCTCCTCCCGCGATCTCGGAGATGAGGTCCTCAGTCTCGGCTTCGAGAGCAAGGATGTCGGCCTGGATCTCGGCGAGCGTCCGCATCGGCGCCGGCTTGTAAAAGTGACGGGTGAAGGAGATCTCGTAGCCGATCTTGGTCTTCGTCTCGTCGATCCAGGCGTCGGGTGCGTAGGGAAGCACCTCGCGGCGGAAGAAGGCCTCGATGCCGTCGGCGTACTCACCCGCCGGCTCGTTCAGAGGCACCTGCTCGGAGTCACGGAGCTCGGTGTCGGGCTCGTACTGGACGACGCGAGTCTTGCCGTCGACCACCGCATCGAACAGGCCGCGAAGGGGATCCGGCTGGGCGGAGGGCGGCAGGACCTTCTTGATGATGGGCGGGGCGTTCTCGTCGCGCTTTCCATCCTCCTTCAGCTTCTTGATCTCCGCGGTCTTGTACACCCGGCCTTCGTCAGCGCCCGCGATCCGCAGCGGCCGCTCGACCACGATCTTGGCGTAGCCGAAGTCACGATTGTCGAAGATCTTGGAGTGGTCCGGGTCATCGGCCTGGTCGAACGCAAGGAAGGTCTTGAGGACGCGATCGCTGTTGGATTCGCTCAGCTCGACGGCCTTCTCGCCGAGGTTCTTCCGCAGCGGGGTGTACCACTCGGTGGCATCGATGAGTTGCACCTTGCCCTTGCGACGCTCCTCCTTGCGGTTGCTCAGCACCCACACGTACGTCGCGATGCCGGTGTTGTAGAACATCTTGAGCGGCAATGCCACGATCGCCTCGAGCCAGTCATTCTCGATGACCCACCGGCGGATGTTGCTCTCGCCTTGGCCAGCGTCTCCGGTGAACAATGACGACCCGTTGTGGACCTCGGCGATGCGGCTGCCCAGGGCGGTGTTGTGCTTCATCTTCGAGATGAGGTTGGCGAGGAACATCATCTGGCCGTCGCTGCTGCGGGTGACCAGCGAATACTCGACGTCGCCGGCGTGCTCAACCACGAAGCGCGGGTCGCGAACGTTCTTGGCGCCACCCATCCGTTCCTGGTCGGTCTTCCAACTCTTGCCGTAGGGCGGATTGGAGAGCATGAAGTCGAACTCGCGACTCGCGAACGCATCGTTTGACAGCGTCGACCACTCGGGGCCTCCAACGACGTTATCGGCTGCCTCGCCCTCCCCCTTGAGGATCAGGTCCGCCTTGGCGATGGCGTAGGTCTCGGCGTTGATCTCTTGGCCGAACAGATGGGTCTTGACCTTGTGACCGCGGTCTGAGGTGAGCTGCTGGAGCGTCTCCTCAGCGACAGTGAGCATGCCGCCGGTGCCCATCGCTCCGTCGTAGAGCAGGTAGCTGCCGGACTGGATTTTGTCGGCGATCGGCTCGAACATCAGCCGCGTCATAAGCCGCACGGCGTCGCGGGGAGTCCAGTGTTCCCCGGCCTCCTCGTTGTTCTCCTCGTTGAAGCGTCGGACGAGCTCCTCGAAGACGGTGCCCATGCCGTGGTTGTCGAGGCCACGGGGTGAGAGGTCGAGGCTGGGGTCAAGGAACTTTTCGATGAGCGTGCCGAGCGCGTCCGCCTTGGTCAGGCGGGGGATCTGGTTGCGGAACTCGAAGTTGTCGAGGATCTCCTGCACGTTCGGCGAGAAGCCGTCGAGGTACGCCTCGAAATCGAGCTTGAGGCGGGCCGCGCTGCTGACCGAGCGCAGGTCGCGAAGGGTGAAACCGGAGGTGTTGTAGAAGTCCTGGCCAGCCGCCTGGCGCAGCGCGGCGTCCCGGTTGACGATGCCGGCCGCGGTGAGCGCCCTGTTGGTCTCGACTACGTTGTCACGAGTCGGTTCCAATACGCTGTCCAGCCGGCGGAGAACCGTGAAGGGCAGAATGACGTCTCGGTATTTTCCACGTACGTAGAGATCGCGCAGAACATCGTCAGCGATGGCCCAGATCAACGCGACGATCCGACTGTGACTTCCGATGTTCAAGGTCTGCGTCTCTCCATCCCAGATTCGGTGCGCTCGCGAGGCCACCATAAACGTCGAACGCTTCCGAACCGGTCACATCACGGGATTCAAGTTGCAGCCCAGTACGCAACCCCGACGTCCAGACTCGCGGACATAGCGAAGGCCCTTCCGAATCTCTCCGGAAGGGCCTTCGTGGTGGTAGCGGGGACAGGATTTGAACCTGTGACCTCTGGGTTATGAGCCCAGCGAGCTACCGAGCTGCTCCACCCCGCGTCGCTGAGGACAACGTTAGCAGGGGGTGTCCGGAGACCCAAATCGGGGTGGTGTGAGGCCAGCGACAGGCACGGGAAGGCGACGCTACAGGCCTTGCGAATCTTCCCTCGACAAGCTCAGGAGCGGACGTCACGTCGCTTCGGCAGACCTAGGGACCGGGCGACACCCGCGGATTAAAAGTCCGCGGCTCAGGTGAGCTCGCGGTCGAGGAAGCGGACGGTTCTCGCCATGGCGTCGGGGAACTGGGGGCCGAAGGCGTGACCCTCGCCCTCGTACCAGCGCAGGCGCAGGTCGACGCCGGCCTGCTGGGCGGCGCGCTCGGTGGCGCGGGCCCAGGACGGTGGGCAGCTGTCGTCGAGGGTGCCGTGGTGCATCAGCACCGGCTCGGTGATGCGGCCCAGGTGCGGGCGGGAGGACGCGCGCAGGTAGGCGTCCGGCGCCTCGTCCGGGGTGCCCCAGCGACGCTCGGCGTAGCTCCAGAAGCCCGAGCCGCCGTCGCTGTACTGGCGCCACTGGTCGGCCTCCAGGCTCGAGACGCCCGAGAAGATCACGCCGGCGCCGACGAGGCCCGGCGCCATCTCCAGCGCCTGCAGCACCACGCCCCCGCCCATCGAACGGCCGGCCAGCGCGATGCGGTCGTCGTCGACCGGGACGTCCGTCGTGTCGCGCAGCGCGTTCACCGCGTTGATCGCGTCCACCGCGTAGCCGTGCCGGAAGCCGGCGAACAGGCGCGGGTCGTCGTCCGAGCCCGCATGGTTGCGCAGGTCCACGTGCAGCGCGATGTAGCCCTTGTCGGCCAGGTAGCCGCGCTCGCGGGTCATCCCCTGGCCCTGCTCGTAGACCGCCGGGTCGATGTAGCCGTGGACGAGCACCACCGCCGGGAAGGGGCCGCGGCCGCGCGGGACGTTCAGGACGCCCGAGATCGTCAGGCCCTCGCTGCGAAAGGTGACGTTGCGGGACGTGTAGGTGGCCTGGCGCTCCCGGACGCGTCGAGGCGCAGGTCGCCACCGGTGAAGCGCTTGTCGAAGTAGGCGGTCAGGTCAGGGTTCGAGGTGTCGACGGGTTCGGCGGGCGTGGGCGACGGGCTGGGGCTCTCTTCGACAGGCTCAGGCAGCGTGGACGTCCGCGAGCTCGTCGGCCCGCCCTCCGGCCCCGACTCTCCCGTGCACGCGGAAAGGCCGAGGGCGAGCGCCATGGCTGCTGCCACGACGCCCGCCCTCGTCCCCATGAGCGCTACTGCCCCTGCACCGCGTCCCGGGCCCGGGTGACCAGACGACCGACGTTGTCGATGCGGCGCTGGTACTCGGCCAGGTCGCCGCCCTCGAGCGCCCGCTGCGCCGCCGCGTACTCGCGCGACGCCTGGTCCAGCAGCTGGCTGGCCGTCGCGTCCGCGCCCGGTGTCGCCGGCGTCTCGCCGCTGGTCCCGCCGTCGCCGCCGTCATCGCCGTCGCCACCGGGGATGTCGTCCGGGTTGGTGTCACCCGGGTCGCTCGCCTCCAGGCCCAACGCACCGCGCAACGCCTGGTCCAGCGTCTGGCCGAAGCCGACGCCGTCACCGAACGACGCGATGACGAACTGCAGCACCGGGTACGAGCCCTCGGCGTTGGAGCGCTGGATGTAGACCGGCTGCACGTACAGCAGGCCGTCGCCGACCGGCAGCGTCAGCAGGTTGCCGCGACGGATCGTGGCCTCCTGCGACTGCTCGAACGGCAGCAGCGCCTGGGTGACGCCCGGGTCGGTCTGGAAGTCGTTCGCCACCTGGCTCGGACCGGGGATCTGCGTCTCGCTCGGGAGCTGCAGGATCGTCATCTTCCCGTAGTCCTCGGTGTCCGTGGTCTCGGAGTTCACCGACACGAACGCCGCCAGGTTCTGCCGGTTGTTCGGCAGGAACACGCTGGTCAGCGAGAACCGCGGGTCGGGCTGGTTCGGGTTGCTCGTCGTCAGGTAGTACGGCGGCTGCTTGGTGATCTTGTTCGTCGGGTCCTCGGACGTCTTCCAGCGCTCGCCGTCCTCGTAGAACGTCGACTGGTTGGTCACGTGGTAGCGCGTCAGCACGTCACGCTGCACCTTGAACAGGTCCACCGGGTAGCGCAGGTGCTGCAGCAGCTCGTCGCTGATCGCCGACTTCGGCTTCACCGTGTCGGGGAAGACCTTCATCCACGTCTTGAGGATCGGGTCCTTGTCGTCCCACGCGTACAGGTCGACCGTGCCGTCGTAGGCGTCGACGACCGCCTTGACCGAGTTGCGCATGTAGTTGATCTCGTCGGTCGGCAGCACCGCCTGCGCACCCCGCTGGGTGAGCGAGTCGGTGGTCGCCTCCTCCAGCGAGCGGTGCTGGCTGTACGGGTACTGGTTGGACGTCGTGTACGCGTCCACCACCCACACGATGCGACCGTCGACGACCGCCGGGTAGGCGTCGCCGTCGGCGGTCAGCCACGGCGCCACCTTCGCGACGCGGTCGCGCGGGTTGCGGTCGTAGAGGATCTTGGAGTTCTCGTTCACGCGGCTCGACAGCACGATGTTGGGCTCGCCGAACTTGAACGCGTACAGCACCTTGTTGAACAGGTTGCCGACGTTCACGCCGTCCTTGCCGTCGTACTCGTTGGCCGTGACGTTCTCCTCGCCCTCCTCCTGCTGGCCGCCGCCGCGCGGGATGTCGACCTCGATCGGGTTGGCGCCCTCGGGACGTCCGACGATCGAGTACGACGGGGAGTTCTCGCCGAAGTAGATGCGCGGCTGCTGGATGTCGAACTCGCCGCTGGAGGGGATGTCCTTCTCCACCCACACCGGCTCGCCGTTCGCGCCGCGCTGGTTGCCGCGCGCCGCCACGACGCCGTAGCCGTGGGTGTAGACGGTGTGGTCGTTGGCCCAGTTGCGCTGGGTGTCCTGCAGGCCGTTCAGGTCGACCTCGCGCGCGGCGATGATGACGTCGCTGGCGGTCTGGTCGTCGCCGAGCTTGTAGCGGTCGACGTCGAGCGTGTCGGGCATCGTGTAGTAGCCGCGCACCTGCTGCAGCTGCTCGAACGCCGGCGACACGAGCGTCGGGTCGATGAGCCGCGCGGACGTGCGCGACTCGGCCGTCTGGGTGAGCTCCTGGGCCGACAGGTCGGTCTTGGCCGTGTAGTTCGTGACCTCGGTGTCGGCCACGTCGTACGCGTCGCGCGTCGCCTCGATGTTGCGCGCGATGTACGGCCCCTCCTTGTCCGGCTGCGACGGACGCACCTGGAAGGACTGCATGATCGCCGGCCAGATGCCGCCGATGAGGATGGACGTCACGAGCAGCAGTCCCAGGCTCAGGACGGGCAGCGTCCACGAGCGGATGACGATCGTGGCGAAGAACAGGATCGCGCAGACGATGGCCACGGCGATGAGGATGTTCTTGCTCGGGATGCGCGCGTGGACGTCGGTGAAGCCGGCGCCGTCGACGTAGCCCGAGCCGTTGATGACCAGGTCGTAGCGGTCGAGGTAGTACGAGCCGGCGCGCAGCAGGATGCCGACGCCGAACAGCACGGCCAGGTGCACCTGCGCGGCGCGCGAGAACTTCGTGCCGCGGCCGGCCAGCTTGATGCCGCCGTAGACGTAGTGGACGAACGCCACCAGCAGCACGGTGACGACGATCAGCGCGAACGCGTAGCTCAGCAGGAAGCGGAACCACGGGTAGTCGAAGACGTAGAAGCCCACGTCCTTGCCGAACTGCGGGTCCTTCTCGCCGAAGCTGCCGCCCTTGCGCCACATCTGGAACGTGTCCCACTGCCCCGCCGCGACCGAGCCGGCGAAGGCGACCAGGACGACGGTGAGCACCGCGAGAACGGGCTTGAGGATCGGGGTCAGCGCGGCGCGGTAGCGCGTGGCCGGGTCGTCACGCCGGACGCTGACGAACTCGGGGCGCGTGCGGTAGGCCAGGACGACGTTGACCAGGACGAACAGGCCGAACAGCAGGCCGAGCACCGCGAACAGCAGGATGCGGGTGCCGAGCACCGTCCGGAAGACGTCGGAGTAGCCGATCGACTTGAACCACAGGCGGTCGGTCCAGACGCTGGTGAAGACCGAGCCCAGGATCAGCAGGGCCGCGAGCGTGATCAAGGTGGGCACGAGGGCACGCCGGCGGGTGTTGCCGGGACGCGGTCCGCGTGGCTGTTGACGGGGGGTACCGAACAGGTCGCTCACAGTTCTCCTGGGTCAGGGGTCACGCAGTGCCTAGTCTGCCAGTGTGTCCCGCAGGGCACGGGTCAGGTTGGGCACGAGGTCGGGTCCTTCGAGCAGCTCGTCGTCGGCCGGCGGACGCCCGCGGACGCCGGTGTGCGACTGCGTCGCGGGTCACCGCGGCGACGATGCGCACGTCGCGCCGGTCGGGGTGCGCGGCGGCGTAGGCCTCCAGCGCCGCG
>NZ_JBNFNZ010000013.1:0-17181 GCF_057364525.1 Aeromicrobium sp. PFPM2_SD2 | reverse complement strand
TGCCCACGGTGAGCGGACGCTGGTACGTCCTGCCCGACGCCGGGCTCGACCCCACGCAGGTCGCGCTGGCCCGGGCCGAGGTGCTGCTCGAGCGCTACGGCGTCGTCACCCGCGGCTCGGTCCAGGCCGAGCAGGTCCCCGGCGGCTTCGCCGGCGTCTACCGCGTGCTGCGCGAGCTCGAGCAGGGCGGACGCGCGCTGCGCGGCTACTTCGTCGAGTCCCTGGGGCGCGGCCCAGTTCGCGGCGTCGGCCACCGATCGACCGCCTGCGCTCCCACGACCGCGACGACGACGCACCCACCGGCGACCCCGCCGTCGTGCTGGCGGCCACCGACCCGGCCAACCCGTACGGGGCGGCGCTCGGCTGGCCCGAGCGTCCCGACACCGAGTCCAAGCACCGGCCCGGCCGCAAGTCCGGCGCCCTCGTGGCACTGCACGACGGCCAACCTCGTCGCGTACCTCGAGCGGGGCGGTCGCACCGTCCTCACCTTTCACCGACCGACGCCGGCCCGGCTCGCGGCGGCGGCCACGGCGCGTCGCCGGCGCGGTGCGCGGACGCCGGGTCGAGCGGCTGTCGGTCGAGACGATCGACGGCGGGGCCACGCTGTCCACCCCGTTCGGCGAGGCCCTCGTCGAGGCCGGCTTCGAGCGCGTCCCCAAGGGGGTGCGGCTGCGTGCCTGAGGGCGACACCGTCTGGCGCACGGCCCAGCGGCTGCACGACGCCCTGGCCGGACGCGCCCTGACCGTCAGCGACTTCCGCGTCCCGGCCTTCGCCACGCTCGACCTCACCGGCCAGGTCGTCGAGGAGGCGGTCAGCCGCGGCAAGCACCTGCTCGTGCGCACGCCGGAGGTGTCGATCCACTCGCACCTGAAGATGGAGGGCGCCTGGCACGTCTACCGGCCCGAGACGCGGTGGCGCCGTCCCGCGTACTCGGCCCGCGCCGTCCTGGCCAACCCCGAGTGGCAGGCCGTCGGCTTCTCGCTCGGCGTCCTGGAGGTGCTCGACCGCGACGCCGAGGCCGACGCGCTGGCCTACCTCGGTCCCGACCTGCTCGGGCCGGACTGGGACCTCGACGAGGCGGTTCACCGGGTCGCGGCCGATCCCGGCCGTCCGGTCTTCCTGGCCCTGCTCGACCAGCGCAACCTGGCCGGCTTCGGCAACGAGTACGTCAACGAGATCTGCTTCCTGCACGGCCTGCTGCCCACCCGGCCGGTCGGGGAGGTCGCCGACGTCCGGCGGGTCGTCGACCGCGGCCACCGGCTGCTCGACCTCAACAAGGCCCGCATCGAGCGCGCCTTCACCGGCAGCACGCGGCACGGCGAGGAGCGCTGGGTCTACGGCCGCGAGGGCAAGCCGTGCCGGCGCTGCGGCACGCGCCTGCTCAAGGGCGCCCTCGGCGACACCCCGCTGACCGAGCGCGACACCTACTGGTGTCCGCGCTGCCAGACCTAGGCGGGCCGGGACCGACCGCGCCGGACCGGTCCGCTGCTAGCGTGACGACGTCCGTGCGACAGCGAAGGAGGTGGGACCCGTGGACGAATCGACGTGGGTGCTCCTCCTCGAGGTCACGGTCGGGCGGTAGGTCGTCCGGAGCGCCCGTTCCCGGCACTCCGAGAGGCACGACCATGCACGTCCGCTCCGAATCCCGGCTCGACGACGTCGTCGAGCGAGTCCTCGTCGTCGACGACGTCCCCCGGGCATCCTGTGGGCTGCCCGCGCCCGCGTCGCCGGCCACGCCCGTCCCCGTGGTCCTGGCCGGCCAGCCCGGCGGCTTCAGCCTCGAGCAGACCCGTCCGCGGATGCGGGCTCGCGCCCGGCACGCCGCCCGGGGCGGGTCTCGCGACCGCCACGATCGAGCTGCCCGGAAGCGGGGACCGTCCGGCACCCGCCGGCGTGCACGCCGCACGCGCCGCGCTGCGCGAGGCGTTGACGGCGGGTCGGCCGGTCGGTGAGGACGTCGTCGACTCGCTGGTCCTCCCGCTCGTCGACCAGGCCGCCTCCGAGGGGCGCTCCGTCCTGGACCACCTCCTGGACCTGCCCGAGCTCGACGGTCCCGTCGGCCTGTCGGGCGGCGTCGTCTCGCTCACCGTCCGGCTGGCCGCGACCGACCCTCGCGTCGTCGCGGCCGTGCTGTTCGCCGGCAGCCTGGTGCCGCGCTCGATCGTCGCTCAGGCCCGGCAGGTCACCGTCCCGGTGCACGTCCTGCTGCAGTGGGACGACGAGCACAACGACCGCGCTCGGTCGCTCGAGCTGTTCGACGCCCTCGGCTCGGGCGAGAAGACCCTGCACGCCAACCTGGGCGGGCACACCGGGGTCCCGCCACACGCCGGCGCGGAGGCGATGCGCTTCCTCGCCCGGCACCTGGGCACGTCCGCGCCCTGACGGCGAGGGGCCCGCGACCGAGTGGTCGGGGCCCCTCGTGGGCGGGTCGGTCAGGCCACCTCGACCGGCGTGCGGACGCTGTACTCGATCTCCTCGTCCAGGCTCAGCCGCTTGGCGTCGCGCGAGTCGAGCACCCAGTTCTGCCGCACCAGCCACGGGGCACGGCTGCCCTGCTTGGGCAGCCGGTCGTTGGCCCGGGCCAGGTAGTTGGACTTCAGCTCCATGGGCGGGCGCTTCTCGCCGACGTCCGAGGCCGGACGCGGCGTGCCGTACTCGTAGTCCTGCTCGCGCAGGTGACGCAGGAAGCGCCCGGCGAAGACGGCGGTGAGGTCGGCGCGCAGCGTCCAGGACGCGTTGGAGTAGCCCAGCGCGTAGACCAGGTTGGGGACGCCGTCGAGCATGGCGCCGCGGTAGAGCACCTTCTCGCCGAGCTGCACCTTCTCGCCGTCCACGTCGATCTCGACGCCGTCGAACGCCGCGACCTGCAGGCCGGTGGCGCTCACCACGACGTCCGCCTCGATCTCGTCGCCGGAGCAGAGCCGGACGCCCTTCTCCGTGAAGCGCTCGACCTGGTCGGTGACGATGGAGGCGCGTCCCTGCTTGAGGGCGCCGAAGAAGTCGCCGTCGGGCACGAGGCACAGGCGCTGGTCCCACGGGTCGTAGCGCGGTGCGAAGTGCACGTCGACGGGGTAGCCCTCGGGCAGCTGCCGGGCGGCCAGCCGCTGCAGGATGCGCCGCGACGCCTTGGGGAACGCCCGGCAGAACAGGTAGAACCCGAGCGTCGTGACCGCCTTGTAGACGCGGGCGGCGCGGTGGGCGACCCCGGCGGGCAGCCGGCGGCGCAGCGCGTCGGCCACCTTGTCCTTGCCCGGCAGGGCCATGACGTAGGACGGCGAGCGCTGCAGCATCGTCACGTGCGCGGCCTGCTCGGCCATCGACGGCACGAGGGTCACGGCGGTGGCCCCGCTGCCGATGACCAGGACGCGCTTGCCGGCGTAGTCGAGGTCCTCGGGCCAGAACTGCGGCACGACGACCTGGCCCTGGTAGTCCTGCAGGCCGGGGAAGTCGGGCACGAAGGCCTCGCCGTAGCGGTAGTAGCCGGTGCCGGCGTAGATCATCGACGCCGTGAGCGTCACCGGACCGTCGGTGGTCTGCGCCGTGATCGTCCAGCGCGCGTCGGCCGACGACCAGCTCAGCCCGGTGACCCGGTGGCCGTAGCGGATGTGGTTGGCGATGCCCGTCTCCTCCGCGGTGCTGCGGATGTACTCGCGGATCGAGGGCCCGTCGGACAGCGACTTCTCGCCGGTCCAGGGCCGGAACGGGTAGGCCAGCGTGAACATGTCCGAGTCCGAGCGGACGCCCGGGTAGCGGAACAGGTCCCAGGTGCCGCCGAGGCGGTCGCGCCCCTCCAGCACGGCGTAGGTGACGCCGGGGTTGGCCTCGAGGATGCGGTACGCCCCGTCGATGCCGGACAGCCCGGCCCCGACGACGACGACGTCCAGGTGCTCAGTCATGGCGTCAATGTAACACTGTCGATGTCACATAGCCATGCCCGAACCGGGTCGGGCGTCTCGGGGCATGGGATAGGTTGAAGGCAGCCCGTCACGTGTCCGTCTGCCCGAGGAGCTCCATGCCCCTGTCCGCCCGTGGCACGACGCTGCGCTCGAACGAGGCCGCCCCCGCGTGACCGACACCGACCCGGCGTTCGTCCCGGACCGCGAGCTGCACACGCCCGCGTACGAGACGCCCGACCTCACGACCTGCGACCGCGAGCCGATCCACATCCCCGGCGCCATCCAGCCGCACGGCGTGCTCCTCGCCCTGGACGCGCAGATGAAGGTCGCCGCCGCCTCCACCAACACCGACCGTCACCTCGGCGTGCCGGCCGACGACCTCGTCGGACGTCCCCTCGACGAGGCGGTCGGCGCCACGACGGCCGAGGCGGTCCTGGCGCTGGTCGACCGGGCCGAGCCGGGCGAGCCCGCCCGCGTCGTCCTCGACACCGGCCGCGGCGACCTCGACCGCCGGCTGGCCGACGTCCTGACCCACCAGTCCGGCGAGCACCTGGTCGTCGAGATCGAGCCGGTCAGCGCCTCGGGCACCCAGCACGTCTCCTACCGCTCGACCCGGTCGGCGGTGACACGCCTGACCGCGGCGGCGTCGGTCGAGGACCTCACCCAGCGGCTGGCCGCCGAGATCCGCTCGCTCACCGGCTTCGACCGGGTCATGGTCTACCGCTTCGACGAGCAGTGGAACGGCGAGGTCGTCGCCGAGGAGAAGCTCGACCGGCTCAACTCGTTCAAGGGCCTGCACTACCCGGCCTCGGACATCCCGGCCCAGGCGCGACGGCTCTACACGTCCAACTGGACCCGGCTCATCGCCGACATCGGCTACCGGCCCGTGCCGCTGCACCCGGTGCGCGACCCCGGCACCGGACGGCCGCTGGACCTGTCCCACTCGGTGCTGCGCAGCGTCTCCCCCATCCACATCGAGTACCTGACCAACATGGGCGTCACGGCGTCGATGTCGGTCTCGATCGTCGTCGACGGGGTCCTGTGGGGACTCATCGCCTGCCACCACTACAGCGGCCCGCACCAGCCGTCGCTGGACGCCCGCTCGGCCGCGGAGTTCCTCGGCCAGACCGCGTCGACGCTCATCGCCGACCGCGAGCGCTCCGACCAGCGCGCCGCCGCCCTGGCCGCGCGCTCGGTGCTGTCGGAGATCATCTCGACGGTCACGACCGACCCGCGCACCCCGCACCAGGCGCTCATGGCGCACCCCTCCCTGCTCTCCCTGTTCGAGGCGTCCGGGGCCGCGCTCCACGCCGACGGCGAGACCATCCGCGTCGGCCAGCTGCCGCCGGAGTCGGTCGTGACCCGGATCGCCGAGGCCATGGCGGCCGAGGGCGGCGAGGACGGCGTCGTGGCCAGCCAGAACCTCGCCGCGCTCGACCCGACCCTGGCCGCGCACAGCGAGCTCGCGGCCGGCGCGTTCCGCATCGGCAACGGCGCCGGACGCTGGCTGCTGCTCGTGCGTCCGGAGCGCCGGCAGGTCGTCGACTGGGGCGGCGACCCGACCAACAAGGCGATCGCCGCGGCCGAGGGGCCGGACGTCCGGCTCAGCCCACGCAAGTCGTTCGAGAAGTGGCAGCAGGTCGTCAGCGGGCGCAGCCGTCCGTGGGAGTCCTGGCACGCCCAGACCGCGTCCGAGCTGCGTGCCCACATCGCCAACGTCCTCGTCCAGCGCACGCAGGAGCAGGTCAGCGTCGCCGAGTCGCTGCAGCGCAGCGTCGTGCCCTACGAGGTGCCGCGCTTCGACGGCGTCGAGCTCAGCGCCCTGTACCTGTCCGCGCCGGGCAGCCAGATCGGCGGCGACTGGTGGGACGCCCTCGAGCTGCCCGACGGCCGGGTGGCCGTGGTGGCCGGCGACGTCGCCGGGCACGGCGTCAAGGCGGCGGCCGCCATGGTGCAGGCCCGCACGGCCCTGCGCGCGTACCTGCTCGAGGGGCACGCGCTCGGCCACTGCCTGGACCGGCTCGACAACCTGTTCGTGCGGCTGCTCGACGGCCACACCGCCACGGTCGTCGTGGTCGCGATCGACCCGGGCTCGGGGCGCACCGAGGTCGCCAGCGCCGGTCACCCGCCCGCGCTGCTGGTCAGCGGCGGACGCACGAGCGCCCTCGACCTGGGCCGGCGCCCGCTGCTCGGGGTCGGCGTCGTCGGCGGCCGCAGCGCGTCGGTGACGCTCGAGCCCGGCGACACGGTGCTGCTCTACAGCGACGGCGTGGTGGAGAACCGGGACGCGTCCATCGACGCCTCGATCGACCAGCTCGCCACGCTGGCCGGCACCGGCCCCGACGACGACCTGGAGGCCTGGGTGCGCCGGCTCGTCCGCGAGACCGACCCCACGCAGGGCGACGACCGCACGGCCGTCGCGGTGCGCCGCACGTCCTTCTGACGGACATCACGTCCGGAGCGGGGTCGGGCTCTGCCAGACTTGTCCCCCGTGAGCACACCTGACAGCGCGACGGCCGGGCCGCTCGATCGCTTCTTCAAGATCTCCCAGCGCGGGTCCACCGTCGGCACCGAGGTGCGCGGCGGCTTCGTCACCTTCTTCACGATGGCCTACATCATCGTGCTGAACCCGCTGATCCTCGGCTTCGCCGTCGACGCCGACGGGAAGTTCCTGGGCGGTGGCGACGCGCCGAACCTCGCCGCGATCGCCGCCGGCACGTCCCTGGTCGCGGGCGTCATGAGCATCCTCATGGGCGTCGTCGCCAACTACCCCATGGCGCTGGCGACGGGCCTGGGCCTCAACGCGTTCGTCGCCGTCGCGGTCGCCTCGCAGATGACCTGGGCCGACGCGATGGGCCTGGTGGTCCTCGAGGGCATCGTCATCCTGGTCCTGGTGCTGACCGGCTTCCGCGAGGCGGTCTTCCACGCCGTGCCCGCGCAGCTGAAGGTCGCGATCAGCGTCGGCATCGGCCTGTTCATCGCGCTCATCGGCTTCGTGGACGCCGGCTGGGTGCGCCGCATCCCGGACGCCGCGCAGACCACCGTGCCGGTGCAGCTCGGCGCCACCGGCCAGCTCTCCGGCTGGCCCGTGCTCGTCTTCGCGATCGGCCTGGTCGCCGTCGTCGTGCTCTGGGTCCGCAACGTCCGCGGCGCGATCCTCATGACCATCATCGGCACCACGGTGCTGGCGATCATCGTCGAGTCGATCGTCGACGCCGGCTCGTCCTCGGACTCGCCCAAGGGCTGGGCGCTCAACGTCCCGTCGTGGCCGGACAAGGTCGTCGACGTCCCCGACTTCGGCACGCTCGGCGAGTTCAACCTGCTCGGCTCGTTCGAGTCCGTCGGCGTCGTCACCGCCGTGCTGCTGATCTTCACGCTCATGCTCGCCGACTTCTTCGACACCATGGGCACGATGACCGCCATCGGCGCCGAGGCGAACCTGCTGCAGGAGGACGGCACCCCGCCGAACACCCGCCGCATCCTGGTCGTCGACTCCGTGGCCGCCGCGGCCGGCGGCGCCGCGGGCGTCTCCTCCAACACGTCCTACATCGAGTCCGCCTCGGGCGTCGGCGAGGGCGCGCGCACCGGCCTGGCCACCGTCGTGACCGGCCTGCTCTTCCTGGCCTCGATGTTCCTGGCGCCGCTGGTCAACATCATCCCCAGCGAGGCGGCCGTCCCGGCGCTCGTCCTGGTCGGCTTCCTCATGATGCAGCAGGTGCGCGGCATCGACTGGGACGACGTCGAGATCGCCATCCCGGCCTTCCTGACCATCGCGCTCATGCCGTTCACGTACTCGATCTCGGTGGGCATCGGCGCGGGCTTCCTCGCCTACGTCGTCATCAAGGTCGCCCGCGGCAAGGTGCGCCTCGTGCACCCGCTCATGTGGGTCGTCGCGGCGCTCTTCCTGGTCTACTTCGCGATCAGCCCGATCACGGACCTGTTCAGCTAGTCCGACCCCACGACGCCCCGGCACCCGCGGTGCCGGGGCGTCGTCGCGTCTAGGCGCGCTCCAGGCCGAAGGCGATCATGAAGCCGGCGGCGGCGATGAGCCCGGCGTAGAGGTGGGTGCGCTCGAACGCCTCGGGGATCATCGTGTCGGCCACCATGGCCAGGATCGCGCCGGCGGCGACGGCGGTGATGACCGCGATGGTCTCGCCCGAGGCTCCCTCGAGCAGCAGCGCGCCCAGCAGGCCGGCCAGGCCGCTGGCGACGGCGATGCCGCCCCAGACTCCGAAGACGTACCGCGCGCTGCGCCCGTTCGCCTTCATGCCGGACGCGCTGGACAGCCCCTCGGGCAGGTTGGAGATGAAGATCGCCGCCAGCACCGGCACGCCCACTCCCCCGCCGCCCAGCAGGGTCAGGCCGAGCACGACCGACTCCGGGACGCCGTCGAGCAGCGCGCCGATCGCGATCGCGGCGCCGCTGCCCTCCTGCTCGTCCTCGGACGGCTGCTGCTCCTGCGAGCGCTTGCGGTGGGCCGCCCCCCGCCGGGCCAGGGCGACGTTGGCGGCCACGTAGACGAGCGCACCGCCGGCGAACCCCAGCAGGGTCGGCACGAGGCCGCCCGTGGCCTCGGCCTCGTCGACCAGGTCGAACGACAGCGCCGAGATCAGCACGCCCGAGCCGAACGCCATCACCGACGCGACCACGCGCTGCGGCACGTGCACGAACCAGGCGACGGCCGCTCCGATGACGAGCGCCCCTCCCGCGAGCAGGCCCCACAGTCCTGCCTCCAGCCAGACCGGCATCGTTCCCCTTTCGTTGCTCCCTGCACACAGTGCCCCGGGAGGCCCGCGTCCGCACCTCGCTCGCGTCGCCGCACCGGCCGTGGTCCAGGCGCGTGCCCGGACCGCGGTTGGGTGCACTAGCGTCGCGGGGTGCGTCTCGTCGTCCGTTCCCTGTCCGTCGTCCTGGTCACCGGCTTCGCGCTCGGCGTGCTGACGTCGTTCGGCCAGAAGCTGCTGCCCGACGAGCTCACCTCGTTCGCCAACTCGAGCGGGTCGTGGTCGCTGGTGGCGTTCCTGCTGGCGCTCCGGGCGCCGCGACCGGCCCTCGCCCTGGTCGGCGGGGCCCTGGCGCTGTGGGGCCTGCTGGCCGGCTACATCGTCGCGTCCGAGCTGCGCGGCTTCGCCGTGTCGTCCTGGCTCGTGACTTTCTGGGGCGCCGCCGGACTCGTCGCCGGACCGCTGCTGGGCCTGGCCGCCTGGTGGGTCCGGCACGGCACGGCCGCGCAGGGGCGGTCTCGGCGCCGGCGCGCTGGCCGGCGTGCTCGTCGGCGAGGGCGCCTACGGACTGACCGTCGTCGGCGACACCACCGAGCCCGAGTACTGGTGGCTGCAGGTCGGTGCCGGCGTCGTCGTGTGGCTGGCGACGACGTGGTGGCACCGCTCGCTGACGACGTTCACCACCGCCCTGGTCACCGGCGCGGGCGTGGCCGCCGCGTTCCTGGCGGTGTACGAGCGGGTCTGAGGCTCAGTCGCCCGACGCGGTCAGCTCGGCGACCTCCTCCGGGCTGAGCTCCAGGTGCACGGCCTGCGCCGAGTCGGTGATGCTCGCGGGGCGGGAGGCGCCGGGGATCGGGATCACCGTGGGCGACAGGGCCAGCTCCCAGGCCAGCGTGACCTGGTACGGGCTGACGCCGTGCGCCTCGGCGACCCGGCCGAACGCCGCGTGCCGGTCGGCCAGCTCGGAGGCCTGCTTCATGCCGCCGAGCGGGCTCCAGGGCAGGAAGGCCAGGCCGAGCTCGGCGCACAGCTCGAGCTCGGGGTAGCTGGACCGGAAGGCGGGCGAGAACTGGTTCTGCACCGCGACGAGCCCGTCCCCGAGCACCCGGTGGGCCAGCTTGATCTGCTCGGGGTCGGCGTTGGAGATGCCGGCCGCCCGGATGACGCCCTCCTGCAGCAGGTCGGCGAACGCGCCAAGCGTCTCCTCGTACGGCACCTCGGGGTCGGGACGGTGGTACTGGTACAGGTCGATCGCCTCGGCCCCCAGGCGTGACGCGGACGCCTTGGCCGCCTCCTTGACGTGCTCGGGGCGACCGTCGAGCGTCCAGGTGCCGTCGGGCTGGCGCAGGTGACCGCCCTTCGTCGCAACCAGGACGTCGTCGGTGCTGCCGCCCCACGAGCGCAGCGCCTCGGCGACCAGCGACTCGTTGTGACCGGTCTCGTCGTGGCCGACCTCGTCGGCGCCGAGGTGGTAGGCGTCGGCGGTGTCGATGAGCGCGACGCCGGCGTCCAGAGCGGCGTGGATGGTCGCGATCGACCGATCCCGGTCGGGGCGCCCCTCGACCGACATGGGCATGCCGCCCAGCCCGATGGCGCTGACCTGCCGGTCGCCGATGCGTCGCTGCTGCATGGATCGCTCCTCGTCCGCGGGTCCGCGCACCGGACGGCGCACGGCGTCCTCGACGCTATCCGTTCTGCGCCCGCCCGCGACCCGAGCCCCGGGAACGACCAAAGGCCGCCCCCGAGGGGACGGCCTTCGTGTCGCGTGGAGCTGCCGGGAATCGAACCCGGGTCCTCTGACGCAGGATCAGGACTTCTCCGGGTGCAGTCCGTCTGGCGCTTTTCTCAGCCCCGGTGCTCGGACGAACGCGTCACCGACAGGCTCAGCCACGTAGAAGTCCCGGTCACGCCCCGTGGCACGGCGTGACCAGCAAGTCCCCTAGATGAGACGGATGATCTGGATCGGGAACACTCCAGGTCCGCCCTTCACCAGTCGCTGTCAGGCAGCGAGGGTGAAGTCAGTGCGCTTGTTCTCGGCACTTGTGAGTTTCCATGGATCGTTAAAGAGATGACCATGGGTCCTCTACCCGCTTCTCCTGAACCGTACGACCAAAGTCGAAACCGTTCAGCCCCTTGTGGTGTTGTCAATGCCGGTCGCCCGGCTGTCCTACTGTACCGGTTCCAACAGCGGCCGGCTCCCGGTCATTCCCCGGCCGGCCCTTCGACGCCGAACAGCCGCGCCCCGTTGTGCCACAGCACGTCGCGCAGCCAGTCGCGGCCCAGGTCGAGGCCGACGAGCGACTCGACCTGATGGGCGTAGGCGTAGGGGATGTTCGGGAAGTCGGTGCCGAGGAGGATGCGGTCCTGCAGCGCGACGACCTTGGGCAGCAGCGTCGGGTCGTGGGGCGTGCCGAAGAAGTCGACCCAGACCATCGTGGTGTCGAGGTGGACGTTCGGGTGGTCGGCGGCCAGGGCCAGGAACTCGTGCGACTCGGGCATGCCCAGGTGGGCGATCACCAGGGTGAGGTCCGGGTAGCGGCGCAGGACGTCGGCCACCTGCTGCGGGCCGGTGTGCTCCCCCGGCATCGGGCCGGACCCGGCGTGCAGCACGACCGGGGTGCCGGACGCCTGCAGCGTCTCCCACACCGGGTCGAGCAGCGGGTCGCGCGGGTCGAACTCGCCCACCTGGACGTGCGCCTTGAACACCTGCACGCCGTCCTCGACCAGCCGCGGCACGTACTCGGCGGCCGACGGCTCGGGGAAGAACGTGCCCGACCACAGGCAGTCGGGCTTGTCGGCGGCGAACTCGCGGCCCCAGTCGTTCATGAACTCGGCGACGCCGGCCTTGTGCGCGTACGACAGCGCCGAGAACCGCGAGACGCCCAGCGCCCGCAGCTGCGCGACGCGCTCGTCGTCGCTGCCGCGGTAGGTGATCGGCCACGGACGTCCGAGCTTGGGGCCCGCGGCGTCGAAGTAGGCCCACACCGCCTTGAGGATGGCCGGCGGCATGAAGTGCACGTGGACGTCGAACAGTCCTGGCAGACCCAGGTCGTGGACGAGGCCCGGGACGTCCTCGTCGCGCAGCGTCACAGACCCTTGAGCCGGCGCCCGACCTCGCGCTCGGCGTCGCGGGTGGCCTGGCGCTCGGCGATGGCGTGGCGCTTGTCGTAGGACTTCTTGCCCCGCGCCACGGCCAGCTCGACCTTCGCCCGGCCGTCCTTGAAGTACAGCGAGAGCGGGATGAGCGACATGCCCTTGGTGTCGACGCGCTGCTCCAGGCGGGCGATCTCGCGCTTGTGCAGCAGCAGCTTGCGGCGCCGGCGGGTCTCGTGGTTCGTCCAGGTGCCGTTGAAGTACTGCGGGATGTGCACCTGCAGCAGCCAGGCCTCGCCGTGGTGGTCGATCTCGGCGAACCCGTCGACCAGGGACGCGCGCCCCTCGCGCAGCGACTTCACCTCGGTGCCCATGAGCACGAGGCCCGCCTCGACGGTGTCCTCGATGAGGTAGTCGTGACGCGCCTTCTTGTTCTGGGCGATCATCTTCCGACCGGTCTCCTTGGGCACCCGCCCAGTCTAGTCACCCGGGCGGGAGCGGCGCCCCTACAGCCAGTTCATCGGGTTCGTCGTCGAGCCGTTCACCAGCACCATGAAGTGCAGGTGGCAGCCGGTCGAGTACCCGGTGGAGCCGACGTAGCCGATGACGTCGCCGCGGTCGACCCGCGCGCCGGTCGAGCGGCGGTAGCCGGACAGGTGGTTGTAGGTCGTGATGACGCTCTTGCCCCGCATGACGCCGTGGTTGACGATGACGCGGTTCCCGTAGCCGGCGTTGTAGTACTGCTCGATGATCCTGCCGGACGCGGCCGCGCGGATCGGCGTGCCGCAGCCGACGCCGAAGTCGGTGCCGTCGTGCAGCTTGTAGACGCCGGTGACCGGGTGCAGGCGCATGCCGTAGCGGCTGGTGATCGGGCCGCTGACGGGGTGCATGAGCCGGCTCGAGCCGCTGTCGCTGGAGTCGCGTCCTCCCCCGCCGTCGCCGTTGGAGCCCTTGTTCGCGCGGGCGCGACGCCGG
This sequence comes from Aeromicrobium sp. PFPM2_SD2, assembly GCF_057364525.1. Lineage (NCBI taxonomy): Bacteria > Bacillati > Actinomycetota > Actinomycetes > Propionibacteriales > Nocardioidaceae > Aeromicrobium > Aeromicrobium sp. PFPM2_SD2. Next base: position 4,492 of record NZ_JBNFNZ010000013.1, on the reverse strand, counting down.
GCCTCGGCCAGCTCACGGGCGACGATCGCGCGCAGGCGGGCCTGGACGCGCGAGCGCTCCGACTCCAGCGCGGCCAGCTTGGCGGCGTCGGCGGACTTGATCTTGGCGGCGGCCTTGCGGGCGACCTCGCGGTCGGCGACCAGGCCGGCGACCTTCGTGGCCTGCACCTCGGCGTCGGCCTCGAGCTCGCGCATGCGGACGAGGTTGGCCGCGGCCTCCTCGCGCTGGGCCTTGACCTGGTCGCGCAGCTTCTCGACCGCGTCGCGCTCGATCTGGAGCATGACCTTGCGGGCGTCCAGGCGCTGCAGCTCGGCGGCCTGGGCGTCGGCGATGGAGCTGTTGATGCTCATCTGCTCGGAGAACTCCGAGGTGCTCTTGCCCTGCAGCAGCCCGCTGACGGCGCGCAGGCTGGGGTCGCCCTGCTGCAGCGTCTCGATGGCGAACTGCTGGATGCCGACCTCGGCCTTGGCGAGCTCCTTCTCGGAGCGCTTCAGGCGCTTCTCGGCGGCCTCGAGCTTGGCCTGGGTCTGCTCGAGCTTGCGCTGCATCTCGGCGTCACGGCGCTGGGCCTCGGCGAGCTGGGCCCGGGTGGTGTCGAGCCGCTTCTGGGCCTTGTCCAGGACGGCCTGGGCGGCGGCGAGCTTCTTGGCCGCGGCGGCGTACGCCTTGGACGACTCGTCGTAGCTCTCCTGGGCGTCCTCGATCTTGCCAGTGACCTCGCGCTTGCGCTCCTTGAGGTCGGACTTGTCGTCGGCGACGCTCGGCGACATGACGCCCAGGCCGAGCGCCAGGACGAGAGCCGCCGAGACGGCGGTACGCCGACGCCCGGTTGCGAGCTTGACCATGTGTTCCACCTCAGGGGAAGAGGGCCGGGAAGGCCGACTGGGGGGCACGTGACTGCAGATGACCGGACCGACGATAACGCAAAACCCTCAAGTACGGGTTCATGCATCGGCCGCGCGTCGCCCCACCTGAGGCGGTTTGGTCAGACGTCCAGGTACTTGCGGGTCATCACGAGCGTCGGCACGAGCGCGAGCACGAGCGACAGCACCACGGTCCAGCCCATGACGACGGCCGACTCCGACCAGCCCACCCAGGTGGTGATGGTGCCCAGGTTCTCGCGCAGGTAGCCGTAGACGACGAACTCCATGAACGCGGCGAGCCCGGCGCAGGCCAGGACGGCCGAGGCGAGCGCGGCGACCAGCGACTCCAGCAGGAACGGCAGCTGGATGTGCCAGCTGGACGCACCGACCAGGCGCATGATGCCGATCTCGCGGCGGCGGGCGTACGCCGTCATCCGGATGGTGTTGGAGACCTGCAGCACCGCGGCGACGATGAGCACCAGCGAGGTGGCCAGCGCGGCCCAACGCATCTTGTCCAGCAGCTCGAACAGCGGGCCGAGCAGCTGCTTGAGCGAGCTGACGCTGTCGACGCCGGTCATGCCCGACAGCTCGCTCTGCAGGCCGTCGGAGTCGTCGCGGTCGACGAGCGTGACGTTGTAGGACTGCGGGAACGCCTCGACGGTCAGGGTGTCGAGCGTCTTGCGGCCGGTGGCGTTCTGGTTGTAGACCGCCTTGGCCTTCTCGAAGTTCTGCTCCGGGGTGCGGATCTCGAAGGACTTGACCTCGGGGTTCTGGTCCAGGACGGCCTCGACCGCCTCGCGGTCGGCGTCGGACGCGGCCCCGTCGACGCAGTTCGCGCTCGGCGACAGCTCGGTGCACAGGTTGACCTGCACCTGAAGCCGGTCGCCGTAGTAGCGCTCGGTGCGGTCGGCCTGCGACTGCATGAGCAGGCCCAGCGCGGCGAGCAGCAGCGAGACGGTCATGGTGACGACCAGCGAGATCGTCATGGACTTGTTGCGCGAGAGGCTGACGCCGAGGTCGGACATCGCGGTGCGGACGCTCATCGGATCACCCCTGCATCCCGTAGTTGCCCCGGGACTCGTCGCGGACGACCTGCCCGTTCTCGAGCTGGATGACCCGCTTGCGCATCTGGTCGACGATCGAGGAGTCGTGGGTGGCCATGACCACCGTCGTGCCGGCGCGGTTGATGCGGTCCAGCAGCTTCATGATGCCGACGGACGTGGCCGGGTCGAGGTTGCCGGTGGGCTCGTCGGCGATGAGGATCATCGGCCGGTTGACGAACGCGCGGGCGATCGCGACGCGCTGCTGCTCGCCGCCGGACAGCTCGTCGGGGAACCGGTGGCCCTTGTTCTCCAGGCCGACCAGCTCGAGCGTCTCCGGCACGACCGCGTTGATCTCCGAGCGGGACTTGCCGATGACGCGCAGCGCGAAGGCGACGTTGTCGTGCACCGTCTTGTTCGGCAGCAGCCGGAAGTCCTGGAAGACCGTGCCCACCTGGCGGCGCAGCTTGGGCACCTTCCAGCTCGACAGCTTGTTGATCTCCTTGCCGGCGACGAAGACGCGTCCCCGGGAGGGACGGGCCTCACGCAGCACGAGGCGCAGGAAGCTGGACTTGCCCGAGCCGGAAGCACCGACGAGGAAGACGAACTCGTCCTTGGCGACCTCGAGGTCGACGTTGTCGAGTGCCGGCCGCTTCTGCCCGGGGTAGGTCAAGGAGACCTTGTCGAAGCGAATCACTCGGTCGAGTGTACGAACCGGACCCCCTGCTTCAAGGCAGGCTCGCCGGGCCCCGGACGGCTCAGACGGAGGTCGACTCCTGGCGGCGCCAGCGGATGCCGGCCTCGATGAAGTCGTCGATCTCGCCGTCGAGCACGGCCTGGGTGTTGCCGGTCTCGTGCTCGGTGCGCAGGTCCTTGACCAGCTGGTACGGGTTGAGGACGTAGTTGCGCATCTGGTCGCCCCAGGACGCCTGCACGTCGCCGCGCAGCTCGTCGAGCTGGGCGCGCTCCTCGGCCTTCTTGAGGGCGAGCAGCTTGGCCTTGAGGATGACCATCGCGGACGCCTTGTTCTGCAGCTGGCTCTTCTCGTTCTGGCAGCTGACGACGACGCCGGTCGGGATGTGGGTCAGGCGCACGGCCGAGTCGGTCGTGTTGACGCTCTGGCCGCCGGGGCCCGACGAGCGGTACACGTCCACGCGGATCTCGTCCTCGGGGATGTCGACCTCGTCGGTCTGCTCCAGCACGGGCACGACCTCGACCGCGGCGAAGGACGTCTGGCGGCGGCCCTGGTTGTCGAACGGCGAGATGCGCACGAGGCGGTGCGTGCCGGACTCGACCGAGAGCGTGCCGTACGCGTACGGCGCCTTGACCGCGAAGGTGACCGACTTGATGCCGGCACCCTCGGCCCAGGAGGTGTCGTAGACCTCCAGCGGGTACTTGTGACGCTCGGCCCAGCGCTGGTACATGCGCTGCAGCATCTCGGCGAAGTCGGTGGCGTCGTCGCCGCCGGCGCCCGAGCGGATGGTGACGATGGCCTCGCGCTCGTCGTACTCGCCCGACAGCAGGGTGCGGACCTCGAGCGCCTCGACCGCCTTGTGCAGGCGGGCGATCTCGGCCTCGGCCTCGGCGAGCGAGTCGGGGTCGCCCTCGTCCTGGGCGAGCTCGACGAGCACCTCGACGTCGTCGATGCGCTGGCGCAGGCCGGAGACGCGCTCGACCTCGGCCTGGAGCACCGAGAGACGTCCGGTCACGCGCTGGGCGTTGGCCTGGTCGTCCCACAGGTCGGGGGCGCCGACCTGCTCCTGGAGCTCGTCGATCTCGGCCTGGATCTTGGGAAGGTCCAGCACCTTCTCGATCGACGTCATCGTCTGGTCGAGGGCCCTGAGCTGCTCACCGAAATCCACTGTCGCCACCCTCCGAGGCTACAGGCTGGGCCCGCGACGCTCGCGCTCGCGCCGGTTGTCCCCGCCCGGTGCCACCCTGGGGCCATGAGCATCGGCACGCCCGGCGGCACGGAGGAGCGTCCGTGCGTCTTCTTCCGCGACGCGGCGGAGTTCCGCGCCTGGCTCGAGGCGCACCACGACACCGCCACCGAGCTGTGGATGGGGCTGCGCAAGAAGCACGTCCCCGACCGCGGGCTCACCTGGGAGGACGCCGTCCCCGAGGCGCTGTGCTTCGGCTGGATCGACAGCGTCTCCCAGCGCATCGACGACGACACCCGTCGCCAGCGCTGGACACCGCGCACGAAGGGCAGCACCTGGAGCGCGGTCAACGTCGCCCACGTCGAGCGGCTGGTCGCCGAGGGGCGCATGACCCCGGCCGGCCTGGCCGCGTTCGAGCGGCGCACGCCCGAGCGCACCGGCACCTACTCGCACGAGAACGACGACGACCTCACCCCCGAGATGCTCGCCCGGCTCGAGGCCGACCCGGTCGCCGGGCGCGTGGTGGCACGGGCGCCACCGCGACCTACCCGGCGCCAGTGCGCGCACTGGGTGGTGTCGGCCAAGCGCGAGGCCACGCGGCAGAGCCGGTTCGAGGCGCTGCTGGACGACAGCCGGCACGGACGCCTGGTGGCCTTCCAGCGCTACGGCGAGGAGCCGCGGTGGGCGGTGCGGCTGCGCGAGCAGCTCG
>NZ_JBNFNZ010000012.1:0-17321 GCF_057364525.1 Aeromicrobium sp. PFPM2_SD2 | reverse complement strand
CGACGGCCCCGCCCGCCTACGCCCCCCGGCGCGACGGCTCGGGCGGCCTCGATCGCCGACGCGAAGTCGGGCGCGGCGTCGAGCTGCGAGAACCACACGTTCGCCGCGTTGTAGCAGTTGAAGGTCTTGATCCGTCCGTCGCGCAGGTACCACAGGTCCGCCGCGGGAACGTCGATCCGCCGTCCCGTCGGACCGATCTCGGCCAGCGGGGTCGGGAATCCACCACGGTGAGTCCCCTGGATCCGCAGCTCCACCGCGACGACGTCGCCCATCGCGTGCACCGAGAGCAGCTCGCGGTGGATGTCGGGGAACGCGCCGGCCAGACCGGCCAGCGCCTGAGGGATCTGGTCCGTCCCGAAGCTGAGCCCGTTGGGCACGTCGTTGAACGTCCCGTCCTCGGTGAACAGGGCCTGGAATCCTGCCGGGTCCAGGGAGTCCCCCTCCGCCATCCGGTAGGCCGCGCGGACGACTTCCTCGTTGCTCGTCATGACTGTTCTCCTCGTGCTCGGCGTCGCGGCGCTGCTCGCCGCGCATGGTTGTTGACCGATCCGTCCATAACGTAGACGGTTCTGGAACGAACCGTCAACTACTGGTACCGTCGCGTCATGGCCAGGCCGAGGGAGTTCGACGAGCAGGCGGTCCTCGACGCGGCCCGCGAGCAGTTCTGGGCCACCGGCTACGCCGGCACGAGCATGGACGCCGTCGCCGCCGCCACCGGCCTCGGCAAGGGCAGCCTGTACGGGGCCTTCGGCGGCAAGCGGCAGCTGTTCCTGCGGGTCTTCGACTCCTACTGCGAGCGCGTCGCCGCCGACATGACGAGCGAACCAGTCCCCGACGACCAGGCCTACGAGCGCCTGTGCGCGCACGTCCGCGCCGTCGCGGCCAGCGTCGCCGCCGACACCCGGCACCGAGGGTGCCTCCTCGCGAAGGGTGCCGCCGAGCTCTCCGAACACGACCCCGACATCACCGCGCGGTCCCGCCGGACCCTCGAGGTCGTCGCCGACGCCCTCACCCGGGACATCCGCGCCGCCCAGCGACAGGGCGACCTCGACCCGGCGGCCGACCCCGAGCGGCTCGCCGACCTCGTCCTGGCGGTGCTGCGCGGGATCGAGGCGCTCGGCAAGGCCGGCATCGACCCCGACCGGCTCGAGCGCGTCGCCGAGGCAGCCCTCTCCGTTTTGCCCCGGACACGAGCCTGACCGGAGGAACCGGGACACTGCGTCCGACCACGCTCGCCATGCCTGAGAGGCAATCGATCCGGACGAGATAGGCATTGGACGGCATAGGCCAGACGCGCGAGCATGAACGTGCCCCATCTCACCGACGCCTTCGACGAGAGCGAGACACGTGACCGCCCAGGAAGCACCCCCGAACCCCACCGAGCACGGCCCCCTCACTGACGCCCGCCGTCAGCTCGCGGACGCCTGCGAGCGCCTCGGCCTGGACTCCGGGACGTTCGAGATGCTCGCCGTCCCCCGGCGCGAGATGACGGTGAGCATCCCGCTGCGCCGTGACGACGGGCGCGTCGAGGTCCTCGTCGGCCACCGCGTCCAGCACAACCTGTCGCGCGGACCGGCCAAGGGCGGGCTGCGGTTCAGCCCGCACGTCGACCTCGACGAGGTCCGCGCCCTGGCCATGTGGATGACCTGGAAGTGCGCCCTGCTCGACGTCCCGTACGGCGGCGCGAAGGGCGGCGTGCGCATCGACCCGCGCCAGTACAGCGAGGCCGAGCTGCAGCGGGTCACCCGCCGCTACGCCAGCGAGATCAGCCCGATCATCGGGCCGTCGCAGGACATCCCGGCCCCGGACATCGGCACCGACGAGCGGCACATGGCCTGGCTCATGGACACCTACTCGGTCACGCAGGGCCACACCGTCCTCGGCGTCGCCACCGGCAAGCCCATCGACCTGGGCGGCTCGCTCGGGCGCGGTCTCGCCACCTCCCGTGGCGTGGCCCACGTCGCGCTGGCCGCGCTCGACGTGCTGGCGTCACCCCGCGTCGGCGACCGCCGCCGTCCAGGGCTTCGGCAAGGTGCGGCGCCGGCGCGCCGAGCTCCTGGCTCGCGACGGCGTCCGCGTGGTGGCCGTCAGCGACCAGTACGGCGGCATCCACCACCGGCCGGGCTGGACGTCACCGCCCTGCAGCGGCACGTGCAGGAGACCGGCAGCGTGGTCGGGTTCGCCGGCGCCGAGCCGCTCGACAACGACCGGCTGCTCGAGCTCGACGTCGACCTGCTCGTCCCGGCCGCGGTCGAGGGCGTGCTGCACGAGGGCAACGCCGCGAACGTCCGCGCCCGCTGCGTCGTCGAGGGCGCGAACGGGCCCACGACCACCGCGGCCGACCGGATCCTGAGCGACAAGGGCGTCCTCGTCGTCCCGGACATCCTGGCCAACGCCGGCGGCGTGGTCGTGTCCTACTTCGAGTGGGTCCAGGCCAACCAGGCCTACTGGTGGAGCGAGGACGAGGTCAACGACCGCCTGGCCACGCGGATGCACGACGCCTGGACCCGCGTCCTGGAGCGGTCCCAGCGCGACGGGCTCAGCCTGCGCGACGCCGCCACCTGCATCGCCGTCGAGCGCGTCGCCCGAGCCCACCTGCAGCGCGGCCTCTACCCGTGAGCCGCTAGGAACCGGGAGGGGCGTCGGCGCTCCGTACCAGGCCGGCCCGCAGATCGCCTCCACACGCCGCGCGTCACGACCCGCCGGTGCCCGCGGCCCGGCTCGTCCTACGATGCCGTGACCGGACACGACGTGAGGGGGCTCACACCATGACGACGCCAGGCCCGGACCGGGGCGCAGCACAGGTCGAGACGCAGGAGGCGCGCCGCGGGGCGTTCTCGTCGCGGAAGGTCTTCATCCTCGCGGCCATCGGCTCGGCGGCGGGGCTCGGCAACATCTGGCGCTTCCCGTACGTCGCCTACGAGAACGGCGGCGGCGCGTTCGTCGTCCCCTACCTCGTCGCGCTGCTGACGGCGGGCCTGCCCTTCCTGTTCCTGGACTACGCGCTCGGCCACAAGCACCGGGGCTCCGCTCCCCTGTCGCTCGCCCGCGAGTCGCGCCGGACCGAGACGATCGGCTGGTGGCAGGTCGGCATCTGCTTCGTCATCGCCGTCTACTACGCGGCGATCATCGCCTACTCGCTGCGCTACACGTTCTTCTCGATCGACAAGGCGTGGGGCGACGACCCGGAGGGCTACTTCTTCGGTGACTTCCTGCAGACCAGCGACCCCGGCGTGACGCTGGACGTCGTCACCGGCGTGCTCGTCCCGCTCGTGCTCGTGTGGGTGCTGGTGCTGGTCATCATGGGCCTGGGCGTCCAGAAGGGCATCGGCGCGACGTCGGTCGTGTTCATCCCGCTGCTCGTCCTGGCCTTCGGCGCCCTCGTCGTGCGAGCGCTCTTCCTGCCCGGTGCCGCCGACGGCCTCGACACCCTCTTCAGCCCGGACTGGGTCGCGCTCGGCCACCCGTCGGTCTGGGCCGCGGCGTTCGGCCAGATCTTCTTCTCGCTGTCGATCGGCTTCGGCATCATGATCACGTACGCCTCGTACGTCGGGCGTCGCACCGACATGACCGGGTCCGGCCTGGTCGTCGGCTTCGCCAACTCCGGCTTCGAGCTGCTCGCCGGCATCGGCGTGTTCGCCGCCCTCGGCTTCATGGCCCAGGCCAGCGGCGTCGCGGTCGACGAGGTCGTCAGCAACGGCATCGGGCTCGCCTTCGTCGCCTTCCCGGCGATCATCAGCGAGGCCGCCGGCGGCTCGATCATCGGCGTGCTGTTCTTCGCCTCGCTGTTCATCGCGGGCATCACCTCGCTGATCAGCATCCTCGAGGTCGTCATCTCGGCCGTCCGCGACCGGTTCGACCTGGGTCGCGTCACCGCGGTGCTCGTGGTGGGCGTCCCGGCGACCGTTGTCAGCGTCGTGCTGTTCTCGACCACCAGCGGCCTGCACGTGCTCGACATCGTCGACTACTTCATCAACCGGTTCGGCATCCTGCTCGCGGCCGTCGTCATGATGGTCGTGCTCACGTGGGGCGTCCGCTCGCTCCCCCGGTTCGCCGCCCACCTCAACCAGCACGGGTCGCTGCATCTCGGACGCGTGTGGATGGCGCTGGTCGGCGTCGTGGCGCCGGTCGCCCTGGGCTACGTCCTGCTGCGCGACTTCCTCGACACCCTGGACGAGCCCTACGGCGGCTACCCGAGCTGGATGCTGAACGTGTTCGGCTGGGGCACGGCCGCTCTGGTCGTGGTGATCGCGCTCGGCATCACTCTCGTCCGCCGCAAGCCCGTGACCGACGCCGACGACACCGTGAAGGAGGCCGGCCGATGAGCACCGAGGCGATCGTCATGATGGTCGTGGCCATGCTGGTCCTGTGGGGCGGACTCGCCCTGGCCATCGTCAACCTGACCCGCTCCGACGCCGAGGACGTCCCCGAGGGCGACACCCTGCACCGCGACCTGTGACCTGACCGCGCCCGGGTGCCATGATCGCGCCATGACCACGGTGGACGAGCTGCAGGCCCTCGTCGAGCAGCGCTACGCGCGCCTCGACGCCCCGACCTGGGACGCGGTCTACGACTGGGAGGAGTCGTGGCCGCCGGACGAGACGTACTCGCGCGTCACCGATCCCGCGCGCTACCGGATCGTGCACCTGCGCGCGCGGGTCTGGGCCGACGTCCTGGCCGAGCGGCTGGACGCCCGGGTGGAGCCCCTGGGTCCCTACGCCGACCCGGAGCACCGGTCGCGCGTCGTCGTGGGCGGGAGCCGGCTCGTGCCCACGGCACCGGGTGCCCGCCCGCTGCTGCTCGTCGAGCTCGAGGTGCCGCAGAGGGCCGGCGCCCCGCTCCCCGTGCTGGACGTCGTCCTGGACCGGCCAGGCTTCGTCGTCGGGGGGTGGCCCGACTGCGGTTGCGACGCCTGCGACACGGGGTCGGCGGACCTGCTCGAGGCGGTGGACGACTCGATCCTGACCGTCGTGACCGGCCCGTACGCGATGCTGCGCGGCGACGGCTGGACGGCCGAGTGGTACCCCGACGGCGGCGGCGCGGGCGGCGACCCGGCCGTCGACAGCGACCGGCTCTATGCCCTCGCCCAACAGGTCGCCCACGGCGAGCCCGTCGTCCTGCCCCCGGGCACGAAGCACGTCTCAGCCGCGGCTGGCTCGGCTGACGCGGCCTCAGCGGGCGTCGGTGAACTGCTGCGTGCCGAGCACGGAGACCAGGCGCAGCTTCTCCTCGTCCTCGGTGTTCGGTGCGGCGGTGAGGACGAGCAGCGCCTGGGTCTGGTCCTCGGTGAGCAGCACCTGGCAGTCCAGCTCGATCGGACCGACCTCGGGGTGGATCAGCACCTTGTGGTCGGCGAACCGGCGGGCGACCTCGTGGCGGTCCCACAGCTCGGCGAACTCGGGACTGATCCGCTGCAGCTCGCGGACGAGCTCGCCCACGCGCGAGTCGGCGCCCATCGAGCCGTAGGCCGCCCGCAGGGACGCGACCTGCGCCCGGCTCTGCCGCGGACGGTCGTCCTCGGGGTAGCGCCGCCGCTCGGTCTCGGGCCGGGCGAACCAGCGGTACACCTCGCTGCGCTCGAGCCCGGTGTAGCCCGACGCGTCGCCGAGCAGCGCCCGCGCCGGACCGTTCTGCACCAGTACCTCGCCCAGCGGGTTGAGGACGAGCGCGGGGGTGTCGGAGAGGCGGTCCATGACCCGCAGCAGCGCCGGGGCGACGTACTCGGTCGGCGCCTCGCGGGCCGGGGCGTCGTGGCCGGCGACGCGGTACAGGTAGTCGCGCTCGTCCGGCGTCAGGCGCAGGGCACGGGCGATCGATCCGAGGATCTGCGTGCTGGGCTGCGGTCCGCGCTGCTGCTCCAGGCGCGTGTAGTAGTCGGTCGACATGAGCGCCAGGCTCGCGACCTCCTCGCGCCGCAAGCCCGCCGTGCGGCGTCGTGCACCGTCCGGCAGCCCGACGTCGCGCGGCCGCAGGGCGTTCCGGCGCCGGACCAGGAAGTCGGCAAGAGCGGGGCGGTCCATGCGCCGATCATGCCCGAGCCGGTCGAGCGCAGGCAGGGACCGCGGGTCCCCCGATGAGCCGACCCTGGCCCGTCCTCCGCCGGACGCGAAGACTCGAGCCATGAGAATCCACGGCAGCACCGTCTTCATCCCCGGCGCGACCAGCGGCATCGGCCTCGCCCTCGCCGTCGCCCTGCAGGCCAAGGGCGCCACGGTCGTCGTCGGCGGCCGGCGCACCGACCGCCTCGAGCAGGTCGCGGCCGAGCACGGGCTGGGCACCGTCGTCATCGACACCACTGACCCGGCCAGCATCCGGGACGCGGCACACCACGTCCTGGCCGAGTACCCCGACCTGGACGTCCTGGTGACGATGGCCGGCATCATGCGGGTCGAGGACTGGACGACGAGCGGCTTCGCCGAGAGCGCCGCCGAGACCGTCACCACGAACCTGCTCGGCCCGATCCGGCTCGTCGACGCGTTCATCGACCACCTGCGTTCCCGGCCGCACGCCACGATCATGACCGTCTCGTCGGGCCTGGCGTTCGCGCCGCTCATGGTGACGCCGACGTACAACGCGACGAAGGCGGCCATCCACATGCTCAGCGAGAGCATCCGGCTGCAGCTGAATGGGACGGGCGTCGAGGTGGTCGAGCTCGAGCCGCCGTCAGTGGCGACCGACCTCATGCCCGGCCAGAAGGACAGCCCGTTCGCGATGCCGCTGGACGCCTTCGTCGCCGAGGTCGTCGAGCTGATCGAGACCCAGCCGGACGCGACCGAGATCCAGGTCGAGAACGTCAAGTTCCTGCGCTACGGCGAGGCTCGCGGCGACTACGACCAGGTCGTGGCGACGCTCAACCGGCTCGACCCGCACGGCCGCTGAGGCGCGAGCGGCTCGTGCCTCAGTCCTCCATGACGGTCTGGGGCACGAGCCGGTTCTCGGTGTCGCGGCGCCACTCCACCAGCAGCACCGTGGCGTCGTCGCCCAGCACGGTGCCCTCGTCGGAGATCAACGTTCGCTTGAACCGGCGCAGCGTCTCGGGCGCCGGGCGCTGGGCGGCCGACTCGTGCTCGACGTACTCGACCAGGCCCTCCACGTCCAGGAAGGTGCCGTCGGGCCGTCGGGCCTCGGTGACGCCGTCGGTGTACATGAGCAGGACGTCCCCGGGCTCCAGCTGCTCGCGACCGACCACCGGCTCCGGGCCGCCGGGGACGCCGAACGGCGTGGAGGGCACCGTCTGGAGCAGCTTCACCATCCGCCCGTCCCGCACGAGCAGCGGCGGCGGGTGCCCCGCGTTGACCCACTCGATCACGCCGGTCTCGTGGTCGAGCCGGCCTACCACCCCGGTGACGAAGTGGTCGTCGCCGAAGTTCTCGTCGATCGCCGCGTCGATCACGGCGTAGGTCTCGGCGAGGTCGAGACCCCGGCGTCGCGCGTGGCGGTACGCCGCCAGGACGAACGTGCTGAGGCGCGCCGCGGTGAGCCCGTGCCCGAGGCCGTCGAAGATGGCCAGGTGGACGGCGTCGTCGTTGACCGCGTAGTCGAAGGCGTCGCCGCCGTTCTCGTAGGCCGGCTCCAGCATCGCGGCGATGACGAGGCCCTCGGTCGCGAACGTCATGGGGGGCAACGTCGACCACAGCAGCTCGGCCCCCAGGTCCATCGGACGGCTGCGCTGGGCGAGCTCGAGCGTGTCGCCGTACACGCGCTTGGACGCCAGCGACATGGCGGTGGCGTGGGCGAACCGCTCCAGGACCCTCAGCAGGTCGTAGGACGGACCGTCGGCGTCGCGCCACACCTCCGCCGGCAGGCACAGCTCGAGCACGCCGAGCCGGTCCGTGCCGTCGACCACGGGCAGCAGGACGCGGGCGATCCCGTCCTCCGGCGGGACGACCAGGATCTTGGCGCCGGTGAAGCACCGTCCGGCCATGGTCGCGTCCACGTCCTGCACGGTGGGCTCGACCGGACCGTCGTGCGCCAGCGGCACGAGGGCGGTCTCCTCGCGGTTCACCCAGTACAGGGTGCTGGCGCGCGCCTGCAGCGCGGTGCGCGCCTCCTCGACGATCACCCGGGCGACGTCCGACGGCCGCGACAGGTGCGTCCGCCGCAGCAGCCCCTCGAAGAGGTCAGCGGCGACGCGACGCCAGTCATCGTCCATCGCCCCACCCTGGCAGCACGAGGGGTGCGCCGCGCGCTGGAGCGGACCATCACTCCGACGCGGGCAGCCGCAGCCGCACCGGGCCGCGGACGCCGACGTCCAGGTCGACCGGCTCGCCCTTCTGGGTGACCACGAGCTCGCCGCGCCGCGCCATCGTCGCCGCGACGGCGCGGACCTGCTCCATCCGCGTGCGCCAGTGCTCTCCACCGACGACGCGGGCGACGTCGCTGGGGCAGATCGTGCGGCCGGCGCGCTTGCGCAGCAGCGCCCGGGTGGTCGCCTCCGTCCGCACGGTCAGGTCGGCGTCGTCGAGCTCCTCCCACCACCGGGGGCCCCGCTCGCCGAGGGCGACCTTGGCGTCCTGGACCCGGGCGCGGGCGTCCGGCTCCTTCGCCCGGACGGCGCGGCGGGCCGACATCAGCTCGTCGACCAGCTCCTGGCGCAGCACCGCCGGGATGGACGGGTCGCTCGCCCGCCAGCGGCGTCCGCCGATGACGAGGTAGCGACCGTCCTCGGTCCGCTCGACGTCCTCCGCGTCCGGCACGCTCCACCTCCCCCGCTCGTCCCGCCACCGTAGTGCGGACGTCAGGGAGCGGCACGCGGTCGGTCCGCCGTCCGTCCGCAGCACCGTTGACCGGTCCGAGCGGCCGGTCGTTCACTGGACGGTGCAGACGCGTCCAGAGGAGGCAGCATGTCCGGCAGAGTCGTCCACTTCGAGATCCCGTTCGACGACGGCGACCGCGCTCGCGCGTTCTACGCCGAGGCGTTCGGCTGGCACGTCGAGCACGTGCCCGGCATGGGCTACACGCTGGTGCAGACCGGTCCGACCGAGGCCGAGCGGGGCCCGACCGAGCCCGGGTTCATCAACGGCGGCATGTTCGAGCGCAGCGACGACTTCCCCGGCAAGGGACCGAACGTCGTCGTCGACGTGCCCGACATCGACGAGACGCTGCAGCGGATCGAGGCGGCCGGCGGTCAGGCGGTCGGCGCCCGGACGCCGGTCGGCGACATGGGGTTCGCGGCCTACTTCCTCGATCCCGAGGGCAACCTGCTCGGCCTGTGGGAGAACGCCTGAGCGGCGCCTGTCGGTGGCCCACGGCAGCCTGGACCACCTCGAGCGAAGGAGCCGCCGATGAGCCGACAGGTGCAGGTCACGTTCGACGCCCGCGACCCACGGGCCCTCTCCACGTTCTGGCGGGACGCGCTGGGCTACGTCCATCCCGGGCCGCCGGGCGTGGACGTCCCGCCGGGCACCGACCCGCTGGACGCGTGGGACGTCTTCCTCGAGCGCATCGGGGTGCCGCCCGGCGAGCGCAACACCCGCTCGGTCATCGAGGACCCGGCCGGCGAGGGACCGCGGCTGTTCTTCCAGCAGGTGCCCGAGTCCAAGGCGGGCAAGAACCGTGTGCACCTGGACGTCCGGACCGCGCCCGGCCTCGTTGGCGACGCCCGCATGGACGCGCTCGAGGCCGAGTGCGAGCGACTCGTCGCGCTCGGCGCCCGGCGGCTGGAGCGGTTCGACCCGCAGCCTCCGCTCTCGGCCGGCCACCTCGTGCTCGCCGACCCCGAGGGCAACGAGTTCTGCCTCGACTGAGCCGTGGCGACGCCTCAGGCGCGGTTCAGGTCGACGGCCTCCCGGACCAGCGCGACGAAGGCCGCCTCGTCGAGGTCGTCGCCCTCCCGCACGTCGATCGCCCGCCGGGTGCCGGCGTCGAGGCTGGCGTTGAACAGGCCGGTCGGGTCGGCCAGGGACGCACCCCGGGCGAAGGTGACCTTGACCTTGTCGCGGTACGTCTCCACGGTGCACAGCAGGCCCGAGCACGAGAACGTCGGGACCCCGTCGGGGTTGGTCGGCTTGCGCCACTTCACCTCCTCGACCACCTCGGCGTCCGCCGAGGCGACGAGGGACCGCAGCCGGTCCACGGTGCGGGCGCGCCAGTCGTCGCTCATGGACGGACCGTACCGGCGTCCGGGTGCGCGACGGAACTGACCTCCTCCACCACGGTCAGGCCAGCGGGTCGTGCCCCCAGTTCATCAGCGAGTATCGCCAGTCGGTGTCGGTGACGTCGCCCTCGGGCCGCTGGGCCAGGTGGCGATGGACGTAGCCGACGACCTTGCGCATGTGGGCGGCGTCGTCGGCCGTGAGGTCGGTCTTGTTCGTCCGCAGGATCTGCACGATGCGGCGTCCGGACGCGTGCCCGGTGGACTCGCCGCCCGAACCCTTGTCGCCGACGGCCCTCGACTCGTCGGTGTCGAGGAAGTCCTCGAGCTGCTTGGCGGTGAGGTTGACCGCCTCCTGCCAGTCGTCCCAGACCTCGGCGACCGCGTCGTCGGTCGTCGCCATCGGGTCAGCCCTTCTTCCGGGTGAGGGCGTCGGGCTTGTGCACGGCCTCGCCGCCGCTCTTCTCGCTGCGCACCAGGTACTGCGGCTCGTCCTCGCTGGCCCGGACGGTGCGTCCGCCGGCCTCGGTGTCGGAGGTGATCTTGCGGACCACCTCGCCCTCGGCCTCGCCGCCATGGCTCTTCCACGTCACGTGGTCGCCCTGCTTGAACTCCTGCGTCATAGCGCCTCCTCGTCGTCGGTCGGGCGAGGGATACCCGCCGGGCCGGCGTCCAGACGGCCGCGGCCCCGGCACGTCTCGTGCCTCACATCGCGGAACAACGACCGATGGTCGCGCGCTGCACCTGGTAGCCGCCTGTCCTGGCGACGAACCGCTTCAGGAAGGACACCTCATGCAGAACCTCACCGTGCTCGGCACCGGCGTGCTCGGGTCGCAGATCATCCTCCAGGCCGCGTACCACGGCAAGGACGTCGTCGCGTACGACGTCAGCGACGACGCCCTGGCCAAGCTCCCCGCGCGCTGGGAGTTCCTGCGCGCCCGCTACCTGGCCGACCTGCCCGACGCCACCGACGAGCTGGTCGACGCCGCGATCGGACGCATCCGCGCGACGAGCGACCTGGCCGACGCGCTGAGCGACGCCGACCTCGTCATCGAGGCCGTGCCCGAGATGCTCGAGATCAAGCGCGAGACCTGGGCCAAGGTCGCCGAGGTGGCACCGGAGAAGACGATCTTCGCCACCAACTCCTCGACGCTGCTGCCGAGCGACATCGCCGACGCGACCGGACGTCCGGGACGCTTCCTGGCGCTGCACTTCGCCAACGAGATCTGGAAGAACAACACCGGCGAGGTCATGGGCCACGCGGGCACCGACGCGGACGCCTTCGAGGCCGTCGCCGGCTTCGCCGAGGAGATCGGCATGCTGCCCATCCGCGTGCTCAAGGAGCAGCCCGGCTACGTGCTGAACTCGCTGCTCGTGCCGCTGCTGAGCGCCGCCGCCGACCTGTGGGTGCGCGGGGTCGCCGACATCGAGACCATCGACCTGACCTGGCGCAAGGCCACCGGCGCCCCCGCCGGCCCGTTCCAGATCTTCGACGTCGTCGGCATGGAGACGCCGTACAACCTGAACGTCCACAGCGACGACCCGGTCAAGCGCGAGTTCGCCGAGCGGATCAAGCGCGAGTACATCGACCAGGGCCGGATGGGCATCGCCACCGGCAAGGGCTTCTACGACTACACCGCCTGACGGCCGATCGTCACGCAGGCAGGGCCCCGGGACCGTACGGTTCCGGGGCCTCCTGCGTCTGCGGTTTGCGCGGTGCTCGCGTGACACAGTGGTCCCATGGACGAGATGCCACCGGTGTACCGCGTGGTGTGGGACGACGCCCGGCTGTCCGTCCGGCCGGTGCTCGGCGAGCGCGACGGTTTCGTGGCCGAGGTGCCCGTTCCGGTGAGCACCGCCCTCGGCCCGCTCGGGTGGAGCTGCCGCGCGACCCTGCCGTCACGTACCTGCGGCTGATGCCGGAGCACTGCGCCGGCTTCGCCGTGTGGGGTGAAGAGGGCTTGGTCGTCCCCGACAGCTTCAGCCTGACCGAGGAGCTCGTGCGTCACGTCGAGGCCTGGAACCTGGAGTGGGAGCGCAACGCCGACTTCGACCAGCCCCTCCCGCCCGCCTGGGAGCAGCAGGGGCACCGTCTGCGGGACGAGCTCAAGCGTCAACTCGGCCCCGACGACCACGAGGTCGTCCTGCACCCCTGAACGGTCTTCCCTACCGGCGCGAGCCGGCCGCCTGCTCGGCCCCGACGAGCACGAGCAGCGCCCCGAGGGCGAGCGCGGCGCCCACCCAGATCGGCGAGGTGTAGCCGAGGCCGGCGGTGATGGTGAGGCCGCCGAGCCACGCGCCCATCGCGTTGCCGACGTTGAAGGCGGCGATGTTCGCCCCGCTGGCCAGCGTGGGCGCCTCCCCCGCGTACGTCATGATCCGCATCTGCAGGCCGGGCACGGTGGCGAACCCGAACGCGCCCATGAGCAGAAGCGAGACGACGGTCGCCGCCCGCGACTCGGCCGTGAGGGCGAAGACGACCATGACCGCGGTCAGCGCGGCGAGCACGACCAGCAGCGTCCGCGGCACCGACACGTTGGCCGCGCGGCCGCCCAGGAGGTTGCCGACGAACAGACCGGCGCCGAACAGCACGAGCAGCCACGGGACCGCCCCCGAGGCGAACCCGCTCACCTCGGTCAGGGTGTAGGCGATGTAGGTGAAGGCGCCGAACATGCCGCCGAAGCCGAGCACGGTCATGAGCAGCGAGAGCCACACCTGGCCGCTGCGGAACGCCCGTACCTCGCGGCGCAGGTCGCCCGGCTCGCCGTCGTCCGCGGTGGTCGGCACGAGCACGGCGATGGCGACCAGCGCCACGACGCCGATGGCGGTGATGGCCCAGAAGGTCGAGCGCCAGCCGAGCTGCTGGCCCAGGAACGTCCCCATCGGCACGCCCAGCACGTTGGCGATCGTGAGCCCGCCGAACATGAGCGCGATGGCGCCGGCGCGCTTGGCCGGGGCGACCATGCTGGCCGCCACGACCGAGCCGATGCCGAAGAACGCACCGTGGCACAGCGCCGCCACGACGCGGCCGGCCAGCATCACCTCGTACGTCGAGGCGACGGCGGACAGCAGGTTGCCCACGACGAACAGCACCATGAGGCCGAGCAGGACGTTCTTGCGGGGCAGGCGGGTGACGGCCGCGGTGAGCGCGATCGCCCCGACGGCGACGCTGAGCGCGTAGCCGGAGATCAGCCAGCCGGCCGTCGCCTCGCTGACCGCGAAGTCGCCGGCCACCTCCGGCAGCAGGCCGGCGATGACGAACTCGGTGAGGCCGATGCCGAAGCCACCGACGGCCAGGGCGAGCAGGCCGGCCGGCATCCGGCTCTGTGCGGGTGCAACATCCCGCGCGTGCAAAGAAGTCATGTCGACGAACGTAGTTGCACACGCGGGATATTGCAAAGCGCTGGTAGAGTGACCTCGGACATGCCCGAGGAGGAACCATGGGGATCAGCGACGACGCCGTCGAGGTGCGCGCCCAGGGCTGGCGCCGGCTCGCCGCCCTGCACCAGCTCATCGAGTCGCGCCTGGAGAAGGCGCTGCAGGCCGAGCACGGACTCTCCGTCGTCGAGTTCACCGTCATGGACGCGCTGTCGCGCCAGGACGGCTTCCACCTGCGCATGGCCCAGCTCGCCCGCGCGGCCGGCCTGTCCCCCAGCGCGTCCACCCGGCTGGTCAACCGGCTCGAGGACCGCGGGTTCCTGACCCGCATCCTGTGCGCCGACGACCGGCGCGGCATCTACACCGAGCTCACGGCGGCGGGGCGCACGGCGCTCGACGACGCCCACCCCACCCACGACGAGACCCTGCAGAAGGCGCTCGCCGAGGCCGAGGGCATGCCCGAGCTGGCCGACCTCGTGCGCACCGTCTCGGGCTGACCCTCACCCGCGCGGCCGGAACCCCGAGCACAGCACCCGCAGGTAGGTGATCCGGTCGTCCTCCGTGCGGTAGTAGACCTGCTGCTCGACGGTGTGCGGACCGCGGTCGTTGACGACGTCGAAGCGGTACGCGACCTGCTGGACGTCCACCACCGCCGGCCCGCGCTGGAAGCGGGTCAGCGCCTCCACGCGGTCGGAGTCCTCGAACCAGTGGCCGAGCACGGCCTCCACGACGTCCGCGACGGTGGTGCCCTCCCACGCGCGTCCGGCCGTGAGGCCGCGGAAGTCCACGTCCGGGGCGAGCACGGACGTCAGGGCGTCGCGGTCGTGGTCGGC
Organism: Aeromicrobium sp. PFPM2_SD2; assembly: GCF_057364525.1. Taxonomy (NCBI): domain Bacteria; kingdom Bacillati; phylum Actinomycetota; class Actinomycetes; order Propionibacteriales; family Nocardioidaceae; genus Aeromicrobium; species Aeromicrobium sp. PFPM2_SD2. The sequence goes on along the minus strand of NZ_JBNFNZ010000012.1, from coordinate 3,017 downwards.
GATCGCGTGGACGAGTCGTTCGACGGGGTCGTTCATGAGGATCCTTCGGCCGTCAGCACCAGTAACGCGCGCACCCGCCCGCCAGTCAACCCCCGGCACGCCGCAGGGCCCTGCGACCGCTCAGCGACGGACGCCGAGACGCTCGTCGAGCCAGGCGCGCAGCGCACTCGCGTCGACGGGACGCGAGTGCAGGTAGCCCTGCGCGACGTCGCAGTCGAGCTCGCGCAGCGCCGCGAGGGTCGCCTCGTCCTCGACGCCCTCGGCCACGACCCGCAGCCCCAGCCGGTGGGCCAGGTCGATGGTGCCCGCGACGACGGCGTGGGTGCGGTCGTCCTGCAGCATCCGCTGCACGAACGAGCGGTCGATCTTGAGCTCGTCGACCGGCAGGTCGGCCAGGTAGGCCAGGGACGAGTAGCCGGTGCCGAAGTCGTCGATGCTGAGGCTCACGCAGCGCTCGGACAGCGTGCCGAGCACCCGCGGCACGGCGTCGGCGTTCTCCATGAGCACGGTCTCGGTGATCTCCAGCGCGAGCAGGTGCGGACTCACGCCGCTCGCCGCGAGCGCGTCCGCCACGAGCGACTCGAGCCGGTGATCCAGGAACAGCGACGAGGAGAGGTTGACCGAGACGCGCAGCGGCATCCCCTTGCGCTCCCAGCAGGCGGCCTGGGCGGCCGCCTGCGCCAGGACGGCCGCGGTGAGCGGACGCATGAGGCCGTTGCGCTCGACGAGGTCCACGAACGCGTCCGGGTACAGGAGCCCGTGCTCAGGATGGGACCAGCGCACGAGCGCCTCGACCCCGACGACCGCGCCGGTCCGGGTGTCGACCTGCGGCTGGTAGTGCACCACCACGTGCCCGACGCCCGGGGCGGGCTCGGCGGCCAGCAGGCCGGTCAGCTCGTCCACCCGGTCGCGGACGGCGCGGGCGGCTGCCTCGACGCCCGGGTCGTAGTAGGCGACGTGGCGCTCGGCCCGTTTCGCCACTGCATGGCGACGTGGGCGCGGCGCAGCAGCTCGTCGGGGTCCGTCGCGGCGTCGGCCGGCCCGGCCCGGACGATGCCGACACTGGCCCGCAGGGCCAGCGACGCGGAGCCGACCCGGACCGGACGCTCGAGGGCCAGGACCAGCTCGTCGGCCGTCGTCGCCGGGTCGGAGGCGTCGGGCTCCCCGAGCACCACGACGAACTGGTCGCCGCTGACCCGGGCGACGTCCGAGGGCGGCAGCAGCGCACGCAGCCGGGACGCCATGGCCCGCAGGACAGCGTCGCCCGCGGCCGGTCCGAATCGGTCGTTGACGTCCCGGAAGCCGCGAAGGTCGATCGCCAGCAGGGCGACCGCGCCGCCGCGGGGCAGGTCGGTCCATGGCCCGCACGAGCGCCGGCCGAGGCCGCGGCGGTTTGCCCAGGCCGGTGAGCTCGTCGGTGCGCGCGTCCACCCGGCTCTGGCCCGCAGCCTCGATCTCGCGCACGACCCCGGCGGTCCGGGAGATGCCGACGAGCGCGGCGACCCCGCCGACCAGTCCCGCCGCGAGCGAGTCCTCCACGTCAATGACGACCGCGGCGACCAGCACGAGGATCGCGCCGGTCACCAGCGCGAGCGACCAGCTCGTCGTCAGCGGCGGCCGCTCCCCCTCGATCCGGCGGGTGAGCAGCGGGCGGTGCAGCGCCACGACCGCCGCGCTGCAGATGACGACCTGGCCGAGCGAGCTGACCAGCTCGGTCACGTGGAAGCCCTGCGGCACGACGAGCACCTGGGCCAGGACGAGCGCGACGGACGCCACGAGCACGCCCCACAGCCGCGGCTTCAGCCCCATCCCGGCGAGCAGGCCCACGGTCAGGCACGCTCCCACGAGGACGAGCCCGAGCGCGATCTGCACGAGGACCACGACCTCCTCGGCGGTCGTCCAGCCGGCCGTCTCCAGCACGCGGCCGTCGGTCAGCAGCAGCCCGGCGCCCACGAGGCCGGCGACCATGCCCAGGGCGTTCGTCCAGTCGCCCCGGTCGGGGACGCCGGACCCGAGCCGGTCCCACAGCAGCACGGCGCGGAAGCCCAGCACGGCTGCGACGACCGACCCGGTGACGAAGCCGGCGGCGTGCGGAACGTCCAGGTGCGCGGCGTGGACGACCGCGTCGGCGCCCAGCCCCGAGCGCGAGCGCGTACCCGCCCCAGCCGACGGCGCGCTGCGGGCGCTGGTCGCGGTAGGCCGAGACCCGGCGCAGCATCCAGCGCACCTGCACCACCAGCATCACGGCGGCCGCGCCCTGCAGCAGCGCGTGGTCCGGGTGCATCACCACGGCCACGGCCTGCACCAGCACGGTCGCGAGCGCGAGCGCCACCGGGGCGGCCAAGCCGGGCCCGGCGTCCTCGACGAGGGGGGCGTTCGTGCGGGTGCGGTCCGAGATGTTCATGCCGCCGCCCCATCGGCCGTGGGACGTGGCGGTTGAGCAGAACGGGCGGGACCGCTCAGGCCCAGTGCGCGTAGACCTTCTCGCGCTGCGCGGCGGCGCCCTCGCCGTGCCCTGCACCGACCTCGTCGTGCTCGACGGTGACGACGAGCGCGTCCAGCCGCGGCTCCTGACGACGCCGGCAGTCCTCGGCCACGAGGTCGAGGATGCGCCCGAACCCGTTCGCCGGGTGCGGCAGGCCGAGGTCCTCCTTGAGCGCGCCATAGGTCGTCGTCGACCGGGCGCGGGCCAGCTCGACCAGGCGCTCGCGGACGCGCGGGGCCCAGATGGCGTCCAGGGCGGTGACGTTGCGCAGGCGTCCGTTCACCATCACGCGGTCACCGGCCCGCACCGTGAAGGTCATGGCGACATCGTGCCAGTCGTCACAGGTCGCCGCGCGGCTCCGTCGCCCGCGGACGCGGACGTCCGGCGCGCCGGGCAGCCGATAGCGTGCCGTCATGCGTCCGATGTCGATCGTCGCCCTCCCCTCCGCCGTGCTCGGGACCGCCGGCCGGGTGGACGCCGCGGAGGAGGCCCGATGAGCGCCGAGCGCGTCGGGAGCCTCGTCGTCGGCGGC
>NZ_JBNFNZ010000011.1:0-18716 GCF_057364525.1 Aeromicrobium sp. PFPM2_SD2 | reverse complement strand
GGCGACGCTCCACGCGGCCGACGTGGAAAAAAAAAAAAAAAAAAAAAACGCGGCCGTACCCGGGACGGGCGCAAAAGACGCCTGACCCCTCGTGCCCGTTTTCCGGCGCGCCCGGCGACTGGGAGGATCGGGGCCATGACCGACGACGCCACCCCTGACGCCGCCCCGCCCGCCGAGCCCACCTACTCCGGGGTGCGGCGCGGCCCGATGGCCGAGGGCGACTGGGTGCGGCTGCAGGACGCCAAGGGCCGCAAGCACAACATCCAGCTCGTGGCCGGCAAGGAGTTCTCGACCAAGAAGGGCCAGATCAAGCACGACGACCTGATCGGCCGGCCCGAGGGCATCATCGTCCGCTCCTCGCTCGACGGCGAGTACCAGGTCTTCCGCCCGCTGCTGAGCGAGTACGTGGTCTCGATGCCGCGCGGCGCGGCGATCATCTACCCCAAGGACGCGGCCCAGATCCTCGTCCAGGCCGACATCTTCCCCGGCGCCCACGTCGTCGAGGCCGGTGCCGGCTCAGGCAGCCTCAGCTCGTACCTGCTGCGCGCCATCGGCCCGCAGGGACGGCTGTCGTCGTACGAGATCCGCGAGGAGTTCGCCGAGACCGCCCGCAAGAACGTCCACCAGCTGCTGGGCGAGCACCCGGCGTGGAACCTGACCGTCGGCGACCTGCGCGAGGCGTGCACCGACACCGACGTCGACCGGTTCATCCTCGACATGGTCGACCCGTGGACGTGCGTCGACCTGGTCGCGACCGGCTGACGCCGGGCGGCATCGTCTGCGCCTACGTCGCGACGACCACGCAGATGTCGCTGTTCGTCGAGACGTCCGCGCGCACGGCGGGTTCACCGAGCCGCATGCGTTCGAGACGCTCACCCGCGACTGGCACCTGGAGGGCCTGGCGGTGCGTCCGGCCCACGGCGCCGGCGCGCACACGGCGTACCTCGTCACGACCCGGCGCATGGCGCCGGGGGAGCGCACGCTCGGCAAGACCCGGCGTCCGGCTCCCGGGGCCTACGGACCCGACTACAAGGGCCCGCGCCCCGAGGGCGTCTGAGCCGGCGGTGACGCGGTGACGCGGTTCGCCTAGCGGCGGGGCGCGTAGCGGCGGGCGACGACGCCGGAGCCCACGTCCTCGGTGCCGACGAGCTCGAGGTCGAGCGGCTCGGACAGTCCGTCCAGGAGGCGGGGCCCGGTCCCGTACACGCGCGGGTGGACGACCAGCTCGTACTCGTCGATCAGGCCCAGCTGCGCCAGCGCCGTCGGCAGCGTCACGCCGCCGGTGCGGAGCTCGTCGACGTCGTCCTTGAGGGCCCGCACCGCGGTGGCGAGGTCACCGCGCACGAGCTCGGAGCTCCAGTCCACGCTCTCGAGCGTGCTGGAGACGACGTACTTGCGTGCCGCGTCCATGACCCGGGCGAACGGCTGGGTCCACTCGGGCATCGCGTCGGACGCCGGAGGCCGCCACGCCTCCTCCATCATCTGGTAGGTGACGCGGCCGAGGAGGAGGGCGTCGGCTCGTGCGAGTCCCTCCATGGCGTGCCGGTGCAGCGCCTCGTCCGCCAGCGCGGACCGATGGTCGACGCAGCCGTCGAGGGTGACGTTGATCGAGTAGAGCAAGCGTCCCATGGCAGGACGGTAGACCGCGCGAGGTGCGTCAGACCGGCTCGAGGACCCGCGGTCGGAGCTTGACGTGGCGCACGTGGCGCAGGGGTCGCTGTTGCGGGTCGATCCTGGGTGGTGGGATCACCTCGACGACGCCGTCCTCGGCCAGCCTTGCCGTCCAGTCGCTGTCGTGCAGGAGATGGTGGTGGGCGAAGCAGAACAGTGCCCCGTTGTCGACGGATGTCTCGCCGCCCTCGCTCCATGGTCTGAGGTGGTGGGCCTCGCACCAGGCCGGTGGTCGGTCGCATCCCTTCCAGGAGCAGCCGCCGTCGCGCTTGGCCAAGGCGATGCGCTGGTTCCGGTCGTGCAACCGGTCGGCACGGCCGAGGTCGAGGAGCTGGGTGTCGCCGTTCAGGACCATCGGCAGGATGTTCGCGTTGCACGCGAGCCTGCGTGCCTGGCTGGCGCTGAGGTCGCAGCCGGTGCTCAGCGTGGCACGGGAGATGCGGTCGGTGAGGTCGTCGTAGTCGAGGTTCACCGTCACGGTGGCGGCCAGTCCGCCGGCCTGCGGGAACGCGTCCTGCGGCAGGTGCTCGATGAGCTCGCAGAACGCCTGGCCCATGCGCCTCGGGTGGTCGAGCCGGCCGATCTCGGTGTCGGAGTGATCGCCGTCCACGTCCCGGAACAGGGCATCGATCCGGCGCGGTGCCGAGAGTCCTTCGAGGACGGTGCGCAGCATGTCGGCCTGGACGTCCGGAAGAGCGCCGCGCACCCAGGTCAGCCCGTCGCCGCGGGGCGTGAACGTCACGTGCGTCTCGTCCCACGCCTGCTTCTCCTGCCGTTCGAGCTGTTCCCCGATCACTTCGTCGGCGGCCAACGGGTCGACGACCTCGACGATCCGATTCGCGAGACGCCGCAGGTCGTCGGCGGCGAACTCCTTGGCGTGGCCGAGCAACGTGGCCTCGGCGTCGTCGTGCTGCTCGGCCACGAACCACTCCGGAAGCCGATCGAGGGCGGTCAGGATGATGCTCGCCTGCTCGGTCGACACCTCACCGGACGCCCAAGCCTCCCGCGTCGCCAGACCCCGGGTCGCGTCGAGACGCGACAGCTTCACGAGCCGCGATGCCTCACGGCGGGCGATCCCGGTCTGATGCGCCAGCCAGGCCACCGTGGTGGCGTTGCCGTCCTCACGCGGAAGCGCCCGGTCCTCAGCGGCCCCGGCCATCCGGGCCGCGGTCTCGGTGAGACTCGCGATCGTCCGCTGGATCTCGACCGTTACAGTCCGCAGCTCCGCGTCCGAGAGCGACCACGCCTCGAGCTCGCGCAGTTCCCCGCGCAACCGCTCCAGCTGGTCGATCAGCATCCGAGACCCCCGTGTCGAACATTTGTTCTATCCTACCTCGGGGGTCCGACAAGAACCACCCGGAATCCCCAGGAATTCAGCGCTTTCTCGGACTGGACGGACCGGTTCCGACCAGCCCAAGAAGCGGCCGCGGGTGAGCCGACGAACCGAGCCGCGACCCACCCCCACCCCGTCGTCATCAGCCCCTCTGCCGACCACGCACCCAAGGCTCCTTCCGACGAGCCCAACGAGCGGGAACCACCGTCGACAACGCGCGGAACCCGCCCCTCCACCACCCCCACGCGACCCGCGCGCCGCGACACCGGACCGCAACGTCCGTGCAACGCGCTTGCTGGCTCGATCCTTGTAGGGTCGGGACAAGAGCCCAGGAGGTGCACGATGAGCGACCAGCAGCAGCCATCCGTCCACGCCCTCGAGCAGGAGGCGGCCCAGCTCCGCGCTGAGGTCGAGCACCTGCGTCACCGTGTCTCGCGCGACAGCGGCACCGACTCGCGCCTGCGCGAGCTGGAGCAGCGCCTGGCCACGACGGCCGCCCAGAACGAGCGCCTCGGCGCCACCCTGCGCGAGGCGCGCGACCAGATCGTCACGCTCAAGGAGGAGGTCGACCGGCTGGCGCAGCCGCCGACCGGGTTCGGCACCTTCCTGCAGGGCAACGACGACGAGACGGTCGACGTGTTCACCGGCGGGCGCAAGCTCCGCGTGAACGTCAGCCCGAACGTCGACCGCGAGGGCCTGCGCAAGGGCCAGGAGGTCATCCTCAACGAGGCGATGAACGTGGTCGCCGCCCTGGAGTTCGAGCAGACCGGCGACGTCGTCATGCTCAAGGAGCTGCTCGCCGACGGCGACCGCGCCCTCGTCCTCGGCAACGCCGACGAGGAGCGCATCGTCCGGCTGGCCGACTCGCTGCGCGACACCAAGCTGCGCGCCGGCGACTCGCTGCTCCTGGACGGCCGCTCGGGCTACGTCTACGAGCGCATCCCCAAGAGCGAGGTCGAGGAGCTCGTGCTCGAGGAGGTGCCCGACGTCGACTACGAGTCGATCGGTGGCCTGCGCGGGCAGATCGACTCGATCAAGGACGCCGTGGAGCTGCCCTACCTGCACCCGGACGTCTTCATCGAGCACGAGCTCAAGCCGCCGAAGGGCGTCCTGCTCTACGGGCCGCCCGGCTGCGGCAAGACGATGATCGCCAAGGCCGTCGCCGCGTCGCTGGCCAAGAAGGTCTCCGAGCGCACGGGGGAGGAGGGTCGCTCCTACTTCCTCAACATCAAGGGCCCCGAGCTGCTCAACAAGTACGTGGGCGAGACCGAGCGGCACATCCGTCTGGTCTTCCAGCGCGCTCGCGAGAAGGCCAGCGAGGGCACGCCGGTCATCGTCTTCTTCGACGAGATGGACTCGCTGTTCCGCACCCGCGGCTCGGGCGTCAGCTCGGACGTGGAGAACACGATCGTGCCGCAGCTGCTGAGCGAGATCGACGGCGTCGAGGGCCTGGAGAACGTCCTGGTCATCGGCGCGTCCAACCGCGAGGACATGATCGACCCGGCGATCCTGCGGCCCGGACGCCTGGACGTGAAGATCAAGATCGAGCGTCCCGACGCCGAGTCCGCGCGCGACATCTTCAGCAAGTACCTGCGCACGTCGCTGCCCCTGCACGCCGACGACCTGGCCGAGTGGGGCGGCGACCGCGAGGCGTGCGTCAACGGGATGATCCAGCGCGTGGTCGAGCACATGTACGCCGAGACCGAGGAGAACCAGTTCCTGGAGGTGACCTACGCCAACGGCGACAAGGAGGTCATGTACTTCAAGGACTTCAACTCCGGCGCGATGATCCAGAACATCGTCGACCGGGCGAAGAAGATGGCGATCAAGGACCTGCTCGACCACGGCGCCAAGGGCCTGCGCGTGCAGCACCTGCTGCAGGCGTGCGTCGACGAGTTCAAGGAGAACGAGGACCTGCCGAACACCACGAACCCGGACGACTGGGCCCGCATCTCGGGCAAGAAGGGCGAGCGGATCGTCTTCATCCGCACGCTCATCTCGGGCAAGGGCGGCAACGAGCCCGGACGCTCGATCGACACCGTCGCGAACACGGGGCAGTACCTCTGAGCACGATCACGCTGCGCGTCGGCGCCTACGACGACCCCGAGGTCGTGGCCATGACGCAGGAGGTCCAGGCCGAGTACGCCGTGCTGTACGGCGGCGACGGCGACACCGCACCCATCGCGGCCGACGAGTTCGTAGCGCCGAACGGGCACTTCGTCGTGGCCGAGGTCGACGGGGAGGCCGCCGCCATGGGCGGGTGGCGCCGCGGCGGACCCGAGCCCGGCGACGCCGAGATCAAGCGCATGTTCGTCCGCACGCGCTTCCGCCGGCGCGGCCTGTCGCGGCTCGTCCTGGCCGAGGTCGAGCGCACCGCCGCCGAGGCCGGCGTCCGTCGACTCGTGCTCGAGACCGGACAGCGCCAGCCCGAGGCGATCGCGCTGTACCGGGCCAGCGGGTACGAGGACGTCCCGCCGTTCGGCTACTACGCGGAGTCGCCCACGAGCGTCCCGCTCGGCAAGCTCCTGCCCCGGGGCTGACCTCGGTTGAACACGTTCAACCGTCTGTCGTACCCTCAAGTTGAACACGTTCAACCGAGGAGGTCCGCATGGCGCGCACGGGAGCGGAGACCCGCGAGCTGCTGGTGACGACGGCGCTGCGGCTGTTCCGCGAGCAGGGCTTCGACGGCACCACGATGCGCGCCATCGCGCGGGAGGCCGGCGTCTCGCTCGGCAACGCGTACCACTACTTCGCGGGCAAGGACGAGCTCGTCCAGGAGCTCTACCGCGTCGTGCAGGTCGAGCACCGCGACGCGACGCTGCCGAGGCTGGTCGCCGGCGCACCCCTGGCCGACAACCTGCGCACCACGCTGCACACCGGACTCGACGTCATGGCTCCGTACCACGCTTTCGGCCAGGCGTTCGTCCGCGTGGCGCTGCCCTCGTCGTCGTCCGCCAGCCCGTTCTCGGCCGAGTCGGCCGGGCCGCGCGAGATGGCGGTGGACCTCATGCGTCACGTCGTGCAGACCTCCGGCACCCGCGTGCCGGCCCGCCTGGCCGGACGGCTGCCCCACCTGCTGTGGCTGGCCTACCTGGGAGTGACGCTCCACTGGGTCAGCGACGGGTCGCCCGACCAGGCCCGGACCCGGCGCCTCGTCGACGGGCTCGCACCGGTCGTGGGCCGTGCCCTGTCCCTCTCGCGCCTGCCCGTCGCCCGCGGGCTCGTGGACGACGTCGTCACCCTGGCCACCGGGCTCGACGAGTCCGGCCGTCCCTCCGAGGAGAAGCGATGAACCGCACCGTCGTCCTGGCCGGAGCCTCCGGCTTCGTCGGTCGTCACCTGGCCGACTTCCACCAGCGAGCCGGTGCCCAGGTGCGCACCGTCGGCCGCGGCCCGACGGCCGACGCCGGCTGGGACGACCCGGACCGGCTCGTCGACGTGCTCGAGGGTGCCGACCTGCTCGTCAACCTCGCCGGGCGGTCGGTGAGCTGCCGCTACACGAAGCGCACCGCGGACGAGATCTTCTCCTCGCGGGTCCAGACCACCGCCGCCCTCGGGCGGGCCCTGGCCCGGTGCGCCGCGCCGCCGGAGCTGTGGGTCAACGCGAGCACCGGCACCATCTACCGCGACGCGCGGGACCGCCCCCAGGACGAGGTCGACGGCGAGATCGGCTCCGGCTTCTCGGTGTCGGTGGCGCAGGCCTGGGAGCGCGCCCTGCTCGACTCGCCCGCGCCCGTCCGCAAGGTCGCGCTGCGGATGTCGATCGTCCTGGGCCCGGGCGGGGGAGCGGTGAACCCGCTCATCGACCTGGCGCGGGTGGGCCTCGGCGGCCGGATGGGCGACGGCGGCCAGGTGTTCAGCTGGGCGCACGTCGACGACGTCGCCGGCGCGATCGAGCACCTGGTCGCGCACCCTGGGATCAGCGGCCCGGTGAACGTCGCCACGGAGGACCACGTCACCAACGCAGCGCTCATGGCCGCGGTGCGGCGGGCGGTCGGACGCCGCCACGGCGTGCCCACCCCGGCGTGGCTGCTCGAGCTCGGCGCCCGGGTCATCCGCACCGAGCCCGAGCTCGTGCTCAAGAGCCGCTGGGTGGACCCGCGGGTGCTGCGCGAGAGCGGGTACGTCTTCGCGCACCCCACGCTCGACGGCGCCCTGGCCGACGTGGTCGACCGGTCGCCACGGGGTCTTCTGCCCGTGCAGCTGGGGTAGTCGCGCCTAGGGTGGGCACATGAGCGTCCGACGGGTGCAGGGCAGCGAGGTGGAGTACGGCATCGCCGTGCAGGGACAGCCGCGCGCCAACCCGATGGTCGTGTCGACGCACCTGGTCAACTCCTACGCCGCCGCGCACGGCCTGACCCGCCGGGCCCGCTGGGACTTCGAGGAGGAGAGCCCGCTGCGCGACGCGCGTGGGTTCGACCTCTCGCGCGACGCCGCCGACCCGACGCAGCTCACCGACGAGGACCTCGGCCTGGCCAACATCATCCTCACCAACGGCGCGCGCCTGTACGTCGACCACGCGCACCCCGAGTACTCCAGCCCCGAGTGCACGAACCCGCTCGACGTGGCCCTGTGGGAGAAGGCCGGCGAGCTCGTCATGGGCCGGGGGGCCGAGCTGGCCGGTCGCATCCCCGGGCAGGCGCCGCTGCTGCTGTACAAGAACAACGTCGACAACAAGGGCGCCTCGTACGGCTCGCACGAGAACTACCTCATGGACCGTCAGGTGCCGTTCGACCGCATCGTGGCCCAGCTGACGCCGTTCTTCGTCTCGCGCCAGGTGGTCACCGGGGCCGGTCGCGTCGGCCGCAAGCAGGACGGCACCGAGAGCGGGTTCCAGCTCAGCCAGCGCGCCGACTACTTCGAGGTCAACGTCGGGCTGGAGACGACGCTCAAGCGGCCGATCATCAACACCCGCGACGAGCCGCACGCCGACGCCCGCAAGTACCGCCGCCTGCACGTCATCATCGGCGACGCGAACCTGTCCGAGACCGCGATCTACCTCAAGCACGGCACCACGTCGCTCGTCCTGGCCATGATCGAGGCCGGCTTCCTGGCCGACGTCCCGATCCTGGCCCGGCCGGTCACCGCGCTGCACGCGATCTCGTACGACCCGACGCTGCGCGTGGCCGTGCCGCTGGAGGACGGCGGCACCGTCACCGCCCTGCAGCTGCAGCGCTACTTCCTGGAGCAGGCGCAGAAGTTCGTCGCGGCCGAGGGCGGCGACGACATGACCGACGACGTGCTGCGCCGCTGGGACGACGTGCTGACCCGGCTCGAGCGCGACCCGATGGAGTGCCGCAGCGAGCTGGACTGGGTGGCGAAGCTGTCGCTGCTCGAGCGCTACCGCGAGCGCGACGGCCTGGACTGGGACCACGCGAAGCTGCACCTGGTCGACCTGCAGTACCACGACCTGCGGCCCGAGAAGGGGCTGTACCACCAGCTCGTCCGCACCGGCCGGATGCAGCGGCTGTTCACCGACGAGCAGGTGCGCGCCGCCGTCCAGGACCCGCCGGAGGACACCCGCGCGTACTTCCGCGGACGGTGCCTGGCCAAGTACTCGCGCGACATCGCCGCCGCGTCGTGGGACTCGGTCGTCTTCGACCTGCCCGGCCACGACTCGCTTCAGCGGGTGCCGACCATGGAGCCCCTGCGCGGCACGCGCGAGCACGTGGGGCAGCTGCTGGACGACTGCGACACCGCCGCCGAGCTGTTCCGCGCCCTCACCGGTCGCTGAGCGAAACGGCTCCGGGGCCGGCGTGGCGCCGCTAGGGTCGGCCGCGTGACCGAGCACTCCGAGACCACCACGTCGCCCCGCCGCGCCTGGCTCCGCCAGGCGTCCGAAGACCTCAGCGAGGTCGACTGGGCCAGCGGCTGGGTGTTCTACGTGCTGGCGGCCCTGATGGGAGCGATGTTCGTCGGCGACGGGTCGATCACCGTCAGCGACGCCACCTTCGGCATCGTCCCGGCGATGGTGACGGGCTGGCTGTGGCACCGTGACCACCTCGGCTGGTCCCTGCTCGTGGGCGCCCTCATGCTTGGTCTCGGCTTCGCGTCCGGGGCAGCGCCGGGCTCCTGGTGATCGACTAGGCCACGAACAGGCAGAACGGGTGCCCGGCCGGGTCGGCGTAGACGTACAGCGCCTCCTCCGGGTCGTCGGACTCGTCGCGCAGCAGCCGCGCACCGAGGCCGAGGATGCGCTCGTGCTCGGCGCGCATCGAGTCCAGGTCGGGCACCGTGAGGTCCAGGTGCAGCTGTTGGGGCACGCCGTCCTGCGGCCACGTCGACTCCGTCAGGCTCGGCACCTGCTGGAAGCAGACGCGGACGCCACCGTCCGGGGGCACCAGGGTCAGCCAGCCGTCGTCGGGGTCGGGCGTGCTGTCGCCGTCGCGGTACTCGTAGCCGAGCAGCTCGCGGTAGAACTCGGCGAGGGCGCTGGTGTCGGTCGTGTCGAGCACGACCTGGCGCAGGGACGCGCGGGCGTTCTGGGTCATGGGGACCACCTCCGCTGCGAGCGTCGCACGGCACGCCGACACCGGCACGCGATCCACCGAGCGCGCCTCCCCGTGCGTACTAGGGTGGCGACATGGCCGAGCAGCAGCACAGGAGCACCCGCAGGAGCACCGAGGACGACGTCCAGTCCGACGTCCCCGAGGTCGACGCCGAGCGCCGCGAGAAGCTCGACGACGACGTGGACGCGATCCTCGACGAGATCGACGACGTGCTGGAGGAGAACGCCGAGGAGTTCGTCCGCAGCTTCGTCCAGAAGGGTGGCGAGTAGATGCTGCCGGAGGAGTACCGCGCCGTCGGCAGCTCTTCGTTCGCAGACTTCCTCGCCTCCCGGGCACCCGACATGCTGCCGGCTGCCCGCTTCAACGGCGTGACCGAGCTCGAGGGCGTCACCCACGGCACGACGATCGTGGCCGCCACCTTCGAGGGCGGCGTCGTCATGGCCGGCGACCGCCGGGCCACGATGGGCAACGTCATCGCCCAGCGCGACATCCAGAAGGTCTTCCCGACCGACGAGTACTCGTGCGTCGGCATCGCCGGCACCGCGGGCATCGCGGTGGAGATGACCCGGCTGTTCCAGGTCGAGCTCGAGCACTACGAGAAGATCGAGGGCGCGACGCTGTCGACCGACGGCAAGGCCAACCGCCTGGCCGCGCTCATCCGCGGCAACCTCGGCATGGCCATGCAGGGCCTGGCCGTCGTGCCGCTGTTCGCCGGCTACGACCTCGACGCCGGCATCGGCCGCATCTTCGCCTTCGACGTCACGGGCAACAAGAACGAGGAGCGCACCTTCCACTCGGTCGGCTCGGGCTCGACGTTCGCTCGTGGCTCGCTGAAGAAGCTGTACCGCCCCGGCATGAGCGAGGCCGACGCCGTCATGGCCGTCGTCCAGGCGCTGTACGACGCCGCCGACGACGACACCGCCACCGGCGGCCCGGACCTCGCGCGGCGCATCTTCCCGCTCGTCTCGGTCATCACCGCCGACGGCTACCGGGCGTGGGACGAGTCGCAGACCGCGGCCGTCGCCGACCAGGTCATCGCGGCGCGCATGAGCGCGCCGGACGGCCCGCACGCCCCGCTGACCTGACGGCCGCCCGACGAGGAGACCTCCCATGACCGCACCGTTCTACGTCTCGCCCGAGCAGCTCATGAAGGACCGGGCGGACTTCGCCCGCAAGGGCATCTCGCGCGGCCGCAGCGTCGTCGTCGTGCAGTACGCCGACGGCATCCTGCTGGTCGCCGAGAACCCGTCCAAGGCGCTGCACAAGATCAGCGAGATCTACGACCACATCGGCTTCGCCGCCGTCGGCCGCTACAACGAGTTCGAGAACCTGCGCATCGCCGGCATCCGCCTGGCCGACGTCCGCGGCTACTCCTACGACCGGCGCGACGTGACCGGGCGCAGCCTGGCCAACGCGTACGCCCAGACGCTCGGCACGATCTTCTCCTCCGGCGCGGAGAAGCCCTACGAGGTGGAGCTGTTCGTCGCCGAGGTCGGGCACGCGCCCGAGGACGACCAGGTCTACCGCCTGACCTACGACGGCTCGGTGGCCGACGTCCAGGGCTATGGCGTCATGGGCGGCCAGAACGAGCTGGTCGAGGCGCACCTGGGGGAGCACTACACCGCCGGGCTCGACCTGGCCGCGGCCCTCCGGCTCGCCGCCGCCGCGCTCGGCGCCGACAGCACCCCCGGCCCGCTCCGTGACCGCCGAGTCGCTGGAGGTGGCCGTGCTCGACCGCACGCGCACGCAGCCGCGCAAGTTCAAGCGCCTGCTCGACGCGCAGGTGGCCGCCGCGCTCCAGGGCTGAGCCCGGCTGAGTCGGGCGTCACGTCCGGCTCAGGAATCGCTGCTCCACGCCGATCGTTCTCCCGCTGGGCCGGTTCGGGCCCGGCAGGCGTATCTCGGGGACGTGGACGATGGGTGCAGGGGTTCTCCAGCGAGCCGTGGGGCTCGTGATCGTGGGCATGGCCGCGCTGGCCGGCGGCCTGCTGTGGCTGCTCGTGGCGGCCGGGGGGCCGCGCGACTGGGACGAGCCCACCACGGGCGTCGTCCTGGGCGCCTGGCACGTGCTCTACGACACCGCGGCGCCGTCCACCCGCGAGCTCGTGGCCGCCGTCGTCGTCGCCGTGCTCGCCGCGGCCGGCGTGGCCCTGCTGGAGAAGCGCATCGCCGACCGGGCCCGCCGATCGGACGACCCGGGCGCCCTGCCGCTGGCGCCGAAGGTCGTCATGGCCGAGACCCGCGGACGCTTCGACGGTCCCGTCACCGTCACCGTGCTGATCCCGGCGCACGACGAGGCCGCGTCCATCGGGCAGACCATCGACTCCCTGCTCGCCCAGTCGCGCCGGCCCGACCGCGTCGTCGTGGTGGCCGACAACTGCTCCGACGCCACCGTCGAGATCGCTCGGGCCCACGGCGCCGAGGTGCGCGAGTCGGTCGACAACGCCGACAAGAAGGCCGGCGCGCTGAACCAGGCGCTGCGCGACCTCGTCCCCGGCCTGGGCGACAACGACACGGTCATGGTCATGGACGCCGACACGGTGCTGGACGACGGCTTCCTGGAGGCGGCCGTGCGGCGGTTCACCGACGACCGCGCGCTCATGGCCGTCGGCGGGCTGTTCCACGGCGACGAGGGCGGGGGACTGATCGGCCAGTTCCAGCGCAACGAGTACATCCGCTACTCCCGCGAGATGGACCGCCGTCGCGGACGGGTGCTCGTCCTGACCGGCACGGCGTCGATCTTCCGGGCCCGGCCTGCGCACCATCGCCGCCAGCCGGGGCCGGACGCTGCCCGGCCGCCCCGGCGACGTGTACGACACCGCCGCCCTGACCGAGGACAACGAGATCACCATCGCGCTCAAGTCGCTGGGCGGCCTCATGATCTCGCCGGCGCAGTGCACCGTCGTCACCGAGATCATGCCGACCTGGTCGGACCTGTGGCGCCAGCGCCTGCGCTGGCAGCGCGGCGCCCTGGAGAACCTGGGCGCCTACGGCGTCAC
The DNA here is from genome assembly GCF_057364525.1 of Aeromicrobium sp. PFPM2_SD2. Classification (NCBI taxonomy): domain Bacteria; kingdom Bacillati; phylum Actinomycetota; class Actinomycetes; order Propionibacteriales; family Nocardioidaceae; genus Aeromicrobium; species Aeromicrobium sp. PFPM2_SD2. Next base: position 6,204 of record NZ_JBNFNZ010000011.1, on the reverse strand, counting down.
CCCGCAGACCTTCCGGTACTGGTGCCAGCAGCTCGGCATCGGCTACGGCGTCGTGGCGCTGACCGCCTACCTCGTGCTCATCGCCCTCATGCTCGTGTCGCTCGACACGTGGATCTGGTTCCCGTTCTGGATCGGCCTGGGCGCGGTCTTCACGCTCGAGCGGGTGGTCACCGTCTGGCACGGCGGCTGGCGCGCCCGGCTGCTCGCGCTCACCCTGCTGCCCGAGCTGGTCTACGCGAGCTTCCTGAACGTCGTCTACGTCAAGGGCGTCGTCGACATCTCGCTGGGCCGCACGGCGACCTGGAACCACGTCCGGCACGAGCCGGACGCACCGTCCGACCGCGCGCTGGAGGTCGTCGCGTGAGCCCGCTGTCGCAGGGCGTCCTGCTGCCCGAGGCCACCGTGCACACCGGGTGGTTCGCGGTCCTCGCGGCGTTCGTCGCCATCAACACCGTCATGTACGTGGTCCTGGCCGTCGCCAAGACGCTGCCCAAGGTCTACCCCTCGGACTGGGTGGGCTCGCGGGCCCGGCGGGCCGAGTCGCGCAGCATCCACCCCGAGGACCGGGCCGACCCGGACGCGGCGCCGACGTCCCACCGCTGAGATCACCTGGCGCGACCTGGGACGCGGACTAGGGTTCTTGACATGGACCGGCGGATCTTCGGGATCGAGAACGAGTACGGGGTCACCTGCTCGTTCAAGGGTCAGCGCCGTCTGTCGCCCGACGAGGTCGCGCGCTACCTGTTCCGGCGCGTCGTCTCGTGGGGCCGCAGCAGCAACGTCTTCCTCAAGAACGGCGCCCGGCTGTACCTGGACGTCGGCAGCCACCCCGAGTACGCCACCCCCGAGTGCGACGACATCGTCGACCTGGTCACGCACGACCGCGCGGGGGAGCGGATCCTCGAGGGCCTGATGCTCGACGCGCAGAACCGGCTCGCCGAGGACGGCGTCGAGGGCGACATCTACCTGTTCAAGAACAACACCGACTCGGCCGGCAACTCCTACGGCTGCCACGAGAACTACCTCGTCGGCCGGCAGGGCGAGTTCAGCCGCCTGGCCGACGTCCTCATCCCGTTCCTCGTGACCCGGCAGATCATCGTCGGCGCCGGCAAGGTGCAGCAGACGCCGCGCGGCACGATCTACTCGGTCAGCCAGCGGGCCGAGCACATCTGGGAGGGCGTCTCGAGCGCCACCACGCGGTCGCGCCCGATCATCAACACCCGCGACGAGCCGCACGCGGACGCCGAGCGGTACCGCCGCCTGCACGTGATCGTCGGCGACTCGAACATGAGCGAGACGACCACCATGCTCAAGGTCGCCTCGACCGACCTGGTGCTGCGGATGATCGAGGCCGGCGTCCCCATGCGCGACATGACGCTGGAGAACCCGATCCGGGCCATCCGCGAGATCGCCCACGACCTGACCGGACGCCGCAAGGTGCAGCTCGCGAACGGACGCGAGCTGTCCGCGCTGGAGATCCAGGCCGAGTACTTCGCCAAGGCCGCCGACTTCGTCGACCGCACCGGCGTCTCGTCCCCGACCCTGCTGCGGGCCCTGGACCTGTGGGAGCGCACGCTCAAGGCGGTCGAGTCCGAGGACCTGTCGCTCGTCGAGCGCGAGATCGACTGGGTGATCAAGCTGCGCCTGCTCGAGCACTACCGCAGCACCCACGGGCTGGCCTGGTCCGACGCCCGCGTCGCCCAGCTCGACCTGGCCTACCACGACATCCGCCGCGACCGGGGCCTGTTCCACCTGCTCGAGCGGCGCGGCTCGGTCGCCCGGGTCACCCGCGACCTGGACGTCTTCACCGCCAAGAGCGTGCCGCCGCAGACCACGCGCGCCCGGCTGCGCGGGGAGTTCATCAAGCGCGCGCAGGAGCGTCGGCGCGACTTCACCGTCGACTGGGTGCACCTCAAGCTCAACGACCAGGCCCAGCGCACGGTGCTGTGCAAGGACCCGTTCCGGGCCCACGACGAGCGCGTCCAGAAGCTCATCGACGGCATGTGAGGGGCTGCCGGCGACACACAGCCGGCTGTCAGCGTCCTCTTGGGCTTCGTCGCTAGGGTGGGGGAGGTTTCCCGTCCTCTGGAGGTACTTCGTGCGCCGTCTTCTCGCCCTGGCTCTCGGGTCGATGCTCGTCCTGTCCGGCTGCGGCGGTGGTGACGACTCCGGCTCCGAGGCGCTGTCCGACGTCAAGGTCAGCGGCGCGGCCGGCAAGGAGCCGAAGCTCGAGGTCGAGAAGGGCTTCGAGGTCGACACGACCTCCACGAAGGTCATCGAGGAGGGCGACGGCGACGAGCTCAAGGACGGCGACGTCGTCAAGCTCAGCTACGTCGCCTACAACGGGCGCACGGCCAAGGAGGTCGACAACTCCTGGAAGGCCGACCAGCGGCTGGTCGCCACGCTGAAGGAGGGCTCGATCCTCAGCGGCTTCGTCAAGGGCCTCACCGGCCAGAAGGTCGGCAGCCGCGTGCTCGTCGGCATCCCGCCCAAGGACGGCTTCGGCCAGGACAACGCCCAGCTCGACCTGAAGAAGGACGACTCGATGGTGTTCGTCTTCGACGTGCTGCAGAAGCTGCCCACCGAGGCCAGCGGCACCGCGCAGAAGGTGCCGGCCACGGTGCCGGCCGTCCAGCTCGACGCCGACGGCCACCCGAAGGGCTTCAAGGCGACCAAGAAGACGCCCAAGAAGGTCACCAAGCAGGCCGCCTACGTCGCGATCGAGGGCGACGGCCCCAAGGTCGAGGCCAAGCAGACGATCACGATCCACTACACCGGCCAGGTGTACCCGAGCGGCGAGATCTTCGACGAGTCGTGGTCCAAGGGCACGCCGTTCACCAGCACCATCGGCACCGGCCAGCTCATCCCGTGCTGGGACCAGCTGATCGGCCAGACCGTCGGCAGCCGCGTGCTGCTCGTGTGCCCGGCCGACACCGCGTACGGCGACCAGGGCCAGGGCGCCATCAAGCCGGGCGACACGCTGCAGTTCGCAGTGGACGTGCTCGACGCCGACTGACATCCTGCGGTCATGGTGGCGCGCAAGACCGAGCGGTTGATGAACCTGGTCATCGCGCTCCTCGTCTCACGGCAGTACCTCACGAAGGACCGGATCCGTCAGGTGGTCGAGGGCTACCGCGACCAGTCCGGCGAGGCCTTCGACCGCATGTTCGAGCGCGACAAGGACGAGCTGCGCGAGATCGGCATCGTCATCGAGACCGGGTCGTACGACCCGTTGTTCGAGGACGAGGTCGGCTACCGCATCAGCCGCGGCGACTACGAGCTCGGTGACATCGACCTGACGCCCGAGGAGGCCGCCGTGGTGGGCCTGGCCGGACGCGTATGGGAGCACGCCGGGCTGGCGGGGGAGTCGGGCCAGGCGCTGGTCAAGCTCAAGGCCGCCGGCATCGACGTCGACGACCGGGTGCTGTCGATGGTCGAGCCCCGCCTCTCGGCCAACGAGCCGTCGTTCGACGCCGTCTGGGACGCCTCGACCCGGCGCGTGCCGGTGTCCTTCGACTACCAGCGTCCGGGCCAGGAGCCCTCGACGCGGCACGTGCAGCCGTGGGGCGTCCTGTCGTGGCACGGCCGCTGGTACCTGGCCGGCTTCGACGTCGACCGCGACGCCCCGCGCGTCTTCCGGCTCACCCGCGTCGTCGGCGACGTGCGGCTCACCGGCCGCCGGCTCGTACGAGGTGCCGGCCGACCTGGACCTCAAGGCGCTCGCGCACGAGCTGTTCCCCGCCCCTGCGCTGGAGCCCGCCCGCCTGCGGGTGCGCAAGGGCGCGGCAACTCGCTGCGCCGCACCGCGCAGCGCACCACCCCGGTCGACGCCGAGTGGGACGAGGTGCTCGTCTCGTACGCGTCCCCGTGGGAGCTGGCCAGCGAGGCCGCGTCGTTCGGCGCGGACGTCGTGGTGCTCGAGCCCGCCGAGGTGCGCGAGCAGACGATCGCCCGGCTGCGTGCGGCGGCGGGAGTCACCCCGTGAGCGGCGGGTCGTCGCGCGACCAGCTGGCGCGCATGCTCACCCTGGTCCCGTACCTGCAGAGCCGTGACGGCATCCCGGTCAAGCAGGTCGCGGCCGACTTCGGCGTCAGCACCAAGCAGATCGTCAAGGACCTCAACGTGCTGTGGTTCTGCGGCCTGCCGCAGGCGATGCCCGGCGAGATGATCGACGTCGACATGGACGCCCTCGAGCTCGACGGCATCGTGCGCATCGACAACGCCGAGTACCTCGACCGGCCGCTGCGCCTGGACCGCGGCGAGGCCGCCGCGCTCATCGTCGCCCTGCGCACCCTGCGGGCGTCCTCGACCCAGGCCCAGTCCGACGTGATCGACGGCGTGCTGGCCAAGCTCGAGGCGCTCGTGGGCGAGCTCGCCACGTCGCCGGCGCACGTGCACGTCGAGGAGGCCGACCCGGTCGTCCAGGACACCCTCACCCGGGCCCTGGCCGCCCGCGAGTGCGTCCGCATCACCTACGCCACGCCGGCCCGCGACGAGGTCACCGAGCGCACGATCGAGCCGCTGCGCCTGTTCGCCGCCCAGGGACGCCGCTTCGTCGAGGCCTGGTGCCGCCGGGTCGACGACCTGCGCACCTTCCGGCTCGACCGCATCGAGACGGCCGAGCCGACCGGCGAGCACTACGAGCCGCGCGAGGTCGCGCCGGAGGCGATGTCCGAGGGCACGTTCCGGGTCGGCGACGACACGCCGTCGGCCGTCCTGGACCTGCGCCCGGACGCCCACTGGCTGACCGAGTACTACGACGTGGAGCGCCTGGGCCAGCCCGAGCCCGACGTCGTGCGCATCCGGCTGCACGGCAGCACGACCGAGTGGCTGCGCCGCCTCGTGCTGCGCAACGGCGGCGCGGTGCGCGTCGTCGAGCCCGCCGACCTGGCCGACGAGGTGCGCGCGACCGCTGCCCGTGCCCTGGCCGCGTACGATGAAGACACGTCCCCCCACGAGGAGAGCTGACATGCGGAACATTGGCCCGACGGAGATCCTGCTGATCCTGGCGGTGGTCGTGCTGCTGTTCGGCGCGAAGAAGCTCCCCGAGCTGGCGCGCGGCTCCGGCCGGGCGCTGCGCATCTTCAAGTCCGAGGTGCGCGGCCTGGAGGAGGACGACAAGCGTCACGAGTCGGCCCAGCACGACGCGGCCCGGCACGAGGCCATCGACCCGCTCGAGGTCGACAAGAAGACCGACCGCCCGTAGGTGGGGCTGTTCAAGCGCCGCCCGGCCTACCCGCCGGGCGGCACCATGACGCTGGTCGAGCACCTCGCCGAGCTGCGCTCCCGGCTGTTCCGCTCGGTGCTGGCCATCGCCGTCGGCACGGTGATCGGCTGGTTCCTCTTCCCGCAGGTGCTGGACCTGCTCACCGACCCGTACGAGAACGGCATCGCGCCGCTGCTCCGGGAGCAGGGCCTGGAGGCCACGCTCGCCATCACCGGCGTCGGCGGGGCGCTGCAGTTCCAGCTCAAGATCTCGCTCATCGTCGGGCTCGTCATCTCCAGCCCGGTGTGGTTCTGGCAGATCTGGGCGTTCGTCCTGCCCGCGATGCACAAGCACGAGAAGAAGTGGGCGGTGCTGCTCACCGGCACCGGCGTGCCGCTCTTCCTGGCCGGGGTCGGCGGCGGCTACCTCGTGCTCCCCAAGGGCATCGAGGTGCTGCTCGGCTTCGTCCCGCAGGGCTGGGAGTCGCTCCTCACGGCCGGGGAGTACCTGGACTTCGTCACCCGCATGCTGCTGGTGTTCGGCCTGGCCGCGGAGATCCCGCTGGTGGTCATCCTGCTCAACCGCATCGGCGCGGTCAGCCACCGGGCCCTCGTCCGGGCGCGACCGTGGATCGTCATCGCCATCTTCGTCTTCGCGGCGGTGGCGACCCCGACCACGGACCCGGTCACGATGATCCTGCTCGCCGCCCCGATGACGGTGCTGTACTTCATCGCCGAGGTCGTCACGCTGTTCACCGACCGGCGCCGTGCCCGCGACCAGGACCAGTGGTCCGACGACGAGGCCTCGCCGCTCTAGGGTGAGCGCCATGCGTCTCGCCGTCGTCGTCAACCCGCACTCCGGACGCCAGCAGGGCGACCGCGTCGCGGGGGAGGCGGCCGCGCTGCTCGGGCGGCTCGGCCACACCGTCGTCGTCTGCCGGGGGCGTCCGCCGCCGGAGACCGCGAGCGCTGCGCGACGAGCTGCTGGCCGCGCACCCC